>JBHELN010000198.1:0-5574 GCA_046263115.1 Pseudonocardiaceae bacterium
TCCTTTGCCCTGCGCGCGGCCCTTTCGGCTCGCGTGAGAATTACGCACGGCACGATGGCCAAGGCGGTAAGAATCGTTGCCGCCAGGAACGCTGTCCCGAACGCGTCGGCCGCGGCATCCACCGTGTCAGCGCCCACCAGCGAGCGCTGGAGGACGACGGCCAGCAACGCGGTTCCGATCGAGCCGCCGACGCGTTGAAGCACGTTGAGCTGCGGCGTTGCGTGCGGTAGCTCGGACCGTTCGAGCGAGGCGAACGCAGCCGCCATCGCGGGCATGAATGCGAAGCCGATGCCCATGCCGCGCAGGAGCATCGCCACCGACAGCCATGCGATGGGAGTGTGTGCCCCGATCAGAGCGAAGGGGATCGTGAACACGGTCGTCACAATCACGCCGAAAAGAGCCAGCGGGCCACCTCCGAGCCGGTCGCTGAGCCTTCCGGCGAGTGGCATCACGAGCGCCAAGCCAATGCCCTGCGGGGCGGTGAGGAGGCCGGTATGCACGACGCTCTCGTGACGGATCTCCTGCCAGTAGAGCGGCAGCAGGATCATCGAGCCGAACAGCGCTGCGCCAAGGCAGAACATCGTGAACGAAGCGGACGCGAAGGTGGCGCGGCGGTAGAGGCGCAGGTCGAGCAGCGGGAAGCGGGTGCGCAGCGCGTGCCAGGCGAATGCCGCGATGAGAAGGATGCCCGCGAGGCAAGGAACGATCACCTTGGCGCCGCTGAAGCCGCCTGTGACACCGATCTCCGCGAGCCCATAGGTGAGTAGCGGCAAGCCGGTGGCCATCAGAAGCAGCCCCCGCCAGTCGAGCGGATCCGAGTCGCCGGGCTCCAGATCGGGCAGCAGGCGCGCGGCGGCGAACGCGGCGATCACCCCGATCGGCAGGTTGATGAAGAAGATCCAGCGCCAGCTCGCGTTGTCGAGGATCAGCCCGCCGATGGCGGGGCCGAATATCGGGGCGAGCATCGCCGGCACGGCCACGATGCTCATCACGCGGCCCATCCGCTTGGGGCCTGCCGCGTCGGCCATCATCAGCTGGCCGATCGGCAGGATCATCCCACCGCCCACGCCCTGAAGCACCCGGAAGATGATCAGTTGGCTGGTGGTTGCGGCCAGCCCGCACAGCGCCGAGCCGGCGGCGAAGCCGACCAGCGCCGCCTTGTACATCCGGTCCAACCCGAAGCGGTCCCCCAGCCACGCGCTGGCCGGCACCACCACGCCCAGCATCAGCGTGTATGCCGTGATCACCCACTGCACGTCGTCGGTGGTCACTCCGAATTCGTTCTGCAGGGTGGGGATGGCGACGTTGACAATGCTGGTATCCAGGATCGACATGAACATCCCGGTGATCAGCACCACGAGCGGCAGTCCCCAGCCGGCAGGAGCTGCCGGTGCGGACGCCACCCTGGCGACTACCCCATTAGGGGAGCTCACCTGCGGCTCCGTGCCGATCGTTGCCAGCGGATCATCGGCTCGGTCCCGACCGCCTCCTGGTCATCACGAACAGCCGGCGTCACGGGAGCGGGAGGCGCGACCCGGCCAACGGGATGCTCGCTGTACACGTAGGTGCCCCCGCGCAATCCGGAGGCGACGGCGGCGATGAGGCAGGCAGCGATGGCGAAGCCGAATGCGACGGCCAACCCGCCGGCGAACGGCCCAGAGATCAACTCGGGGAAGAAGCCGCGACCGGTGAGGTAGGCGGCATTGGCGGCCGAGAGGTGTCCGAGCACGGTCGGGCCCAGCAGCGTCTGCACCGGGTTGTAACCCAGCAGGGAGGCGAACAGCACCGTGACCGGAGGCAGCGCGGCCACCCGGCTAGCGTCCGCGGCGGACACGCCGTGCGCCACCAGCCCGCTGGTCAGTGCCTGCGGCAGGCTCTGCGCCAACCCGAGCACCATGAGGCTGAAGAAGATCCCGATCGACAGCACCATTGCCGAGTTCTGGAAGGTGGTGCTCATCCCCGCCCCCACCCCACGTTGGTTGGGCGGCAGGCTATTCATGATGGCTGCCCGGTTGGGCGCGGCGAACAGTCCCATGCCGATCCCGTTGAGCAGCAGGACCAGCGCGAACTCCCAGTAATTGAAGTTCACCGGCAGCAACATCAGCCACCCGAAGCTGGCCGCGGCGACCAGCATCCCGCCGGTAGCGAACGTGCGCGCCCCGAAACGGTCGGACAAGGCGCCCGACACCGGTCCGGCGACCAGGAACCCAATGGTGAGCGGTACCATGTAGATGCCCGCCCACAACGGAGTGGACGCGAAACTGTAGCCCCGTTGGGGCAGCCATATGCCCTGCAGCCAGATGATCAGGATGAACATCAACCCGCCGCGACCCAACCCGGACAGCAGGCTGGCCAGGTTACCCGCGGTGAACGCCCGGATGCGGAACAGCCGCAGCTGGAACATCGGCTCGGCGACCCGGGTCTCCACCGCGCAGAAGATCACCAGCACGACGGCGCCGCCGATCAGCGCGGCGAGCACCAGCGGGTTGGTCCACCCCATCGTGTGCCCGCCGTAGGGCTGGATGCCGTAGGTGATGCCCACCAGCACCGCGATCAGGCCGACGGCGAAGGTCAGGTTGCCCCACCAGTCCAGCCGTCCGGGCTGGCGGATCCCGGTGTCGTGCAGCTTCCGGTACGCCCAGAACGTGCCGAACACGCCGAAGGGAACCGACAGCAGGAAGACCAGGTGCCACTCCACCGGTGCGAGCAACCCGCCCAGGATCAACCCGAGGAACGAGCCAGCGATCCCGGCAACCTGGTTGAGCCCCAACGCCAGCCCGCGCTGCTCGACGGGGAACGCGTCGGTGATGATCGCATTAGAGTTGGCCATCAGCATCGCGCCGCCGACGCCCTGGAGCACCCGCATGATGATCATCCACAGCGCGCCCGCCGTGCCGTGCATCCACGTTGCCGCCAGCAAGATGGAGAACAAGGTGAACACGGCGAAACCCGCGTTGTACATTCGGACCCGCCCGAACATGTCGCCCAGCCGGCCGAAGCTGACCACCAGCACCGCGGTGACCACCAGGTATCCCATGATCAACCACAACAGTAGGCTGGTGTTTCCCGGCGCCAGCGGGTTGATCTGCACACCCTTGAAGATGTCTGGCAGCGCGATCAACAAGATCGAGGAGTTGATCGTGGCGATGAGGACCCCGAGCGTGGTGTTCGACAACGCGACCCACTTGTAGTGCGGGCTGGCGGTGTCCGCCGACGCCCGCGCCTGCCGTCGCTGCGCCCGGCGTGCCCACGCTGATACCCGGGTCGGGGCTGTCCGTTCCGACTCCCGTACCGAAGGCAACATTGGTTGCTTCATACAACTAACGGTAGACACGGTCGGGTGGGAGTGCAACTCGTGTCATTCCAATTTCGCGCCAGACAGCCACGAAAGTTCACCACATGGGTGACCTGGTTAGCCTGCCACCAGCCCGCTGCCCTGCGTTCCGCGTTCGCAACTACCAGACTTGGCAGCATGGCACTGACACTCGGCGACGCCCCGCTGTCCTCCCATCCGCGGGACACGGTGAATTACCGCATCGATGGCCCCGGGCACCGGCTGCTGTTCGAGCCCTTCCCCCGACGGGTACGCGCAGTCTTCGGCTGCGAGACGGTGCTGGACACCACCAACGGAATGCTGCTGCACGAAAGCAACCTGCTCCCCCAGCTCTACCTCCCCCGCGTCGACCTGCGCGAAGACCTTCTCGCGCGTACCAACCACCACACGCACTGCCCGTTCAAAGGAGACGCCAGCTACTGGTCGATCACGGTGAACGGCCAGACTGCTGACAACGCGGTGTGGTCCTACCTCGATCCGCTGCCCGAGGCAGCCTGGCTACGCGATCACGTGGCGCTGTACTGGGACGCGATGGACGCCTGGTTCGATGAGGATGAACAGGTCGCCGGCCGCCTGCGCGACCCGTACCACCGGGTCGACGCCCGGTCTACCAGCCGGCAAGTGCGAGTGGTAGCAGGTGATGAGCTGATCGCGGTGTCCCGCCGCGCGGTGCTGCTGTCCGAAACCGGCCTGTCCAACCGCTTCTACCTACCGGCCGACGACGTGCGCACCGATCTGCTCGAGCCCTCCGACACGCAGACCGTCTGCCCGTACAAGGGCACCGCGTTGTACCGCAGCCTGCGCATCCCGTCGGGACGGATCGCCGACGCCGCCTGGTGCTACCCAGAGCCCCTGGACGGAGTGGGTGCGATTCGCGGACACCTGTGTTTCGCCGCCAAGGGAATCGACACCTGGGTCGACGGCGCGCCTCTCCCACACTAGGACTCGCCGGGCCCGCGGGGAGCGCAAGCGTCCCTCGCCACGCTCGCAGCTGGCTGCGGAGGCGATTAGGCGCGCATTGCCAAGAAGGGGCGCAGCGCGCCAGGATTGCGCAGCGCGCCGGCGCTGACCGCCCGGGACGGGTCCAGGCCGGCGAGGATCTTCTTCACCGGCACCTCGCACTTCTTGCCGTTGAGAGTCCGGGGCACCTCGTCGATCACGATGAACCGGTTGGGCACATGCCGCGGCGACAAGTTCTCCCGCAGTGCTGCGCGCAGCCGAGGCTCGACGTCGGCCAGTGCCACCCCGCCGGCCAGCACCAGGAAGCAGAGCAGCTCACCATCATCACGTCCGGCGCCGGAGGTGTCGATGACCAGCGAGTCGAGCACCTCGTCCAGGCCCTCGACCACCGTGTAGAACTCGGCGGTGCCCATCCGCACGCCACCGCGGTTGAGCGTGGCGTCCGACCGGCCGTAAATCACACACGAACCGCGCGGGGTGATCTTGATCCAGTCGCCGTGGCGCCACAGGCCCGGGTACACGTCGAAATACGCTTCATGCAGCCGGGAGCCGTCCGGATCGTTCCAGAAGCACACCGGCATCGACGGCATCGGCTTGGTGATCACCAGCTCGCCCACTTCGTCGAGCAACTCACCACCGGCTTCGTCCAGCGCCACCACCGCGGCGCCGAGCGCGCGGCAGGAGATCTCGCCCTCCCAGACCGGCACGTCCGGCGCGGCGCACACGAAGGCCGCGCACAGGTCCGTGCCTCCGGACACCGAGCAGATCTGCACCCCTGCACCGATCTCCGAGGCGATCCAGCGGAACCCCTCCGGCGACAGCGGCGCCCCGGTCGATCCGATCGCCCGCAGCTCGGTGAGGTCGTAGTCAGCACCCGGACGCAGGCCTGCCTTGCGACAGGCCTGGATGAACGGCGCTGACGTGCCGAAATAGGTGACGCGCTCCTCCTCGGCCAGCCGCCACAACGCGCCGAGGTCCGGATACCCTGGATTGCCGTCGTAGAGCACGATGGTGGTGCCCACCAGCAGGCCGCAGATCAGGTGGTTCCACATCATCCAGCCGGTGGTGGTGAACCAGAAAAACCGGTCCTTCGGCCCGAGATCCGCCTGCAGCAGCAACGCCTTGAGGTACTCCATGACGATCCCGCCATGGCCCTGCACGATGCCTTTGGGCAGCCCGGTGGTACCCGAGGAGTAGAGCACCCACAGGGGATGGTCGAAGGGCACCTGCTCGAAGACGGGCTCGGTGTCGGTGCTCGTGAGGGCCGACCACTCCAGGGC
>JBHELN010000199.1:0-4919 GCA_046263115.1 Pseudonocardiaceae bacterium
TCGCTGCAGCGTCTCGGCCACCGTCTCGGCCCGTGCGGCCGGCAGGTCGGCGAGCACCGGATGGGTCCGGTTGAGTACCAGCCCGGCCAGCGGCATCGACTCGGTGGCCAATCGGTCCACGAAGTAGGCCGCCTCGCGAACGGCGTCGGCTTCCGGAGTAGCGATCACCACAAACGCCGTTCCGGGCGCTCGGAGCAACTCGTAGGTGGCGGTGGCACGTTCCCGGAACCCGCCGAACATGGTGTCGAAAGCCTGCACGAACGCGGATGCGTCAGCCAGCATCTGGCCGCCCAGGATCGTCGAGATGGCCCTGCCGAACAGTCCGAACCCGGCACCCACCAGCCGCCGCACGCCCCGGGTACCGACTCGCGCCGGGGCTGACAGGAGGCGGATCATCCGCCCGTCTAGGAACGACGACAGGCGCTGGGGAGCATCCAGAAAATCCAGTGCCGAGCGCGACGGCGGGGTGTCCACCACGACGAGATCCCACTGATCCGCCGATACCAGCTGCCCCAGCTTCTCCATCGCCATGTATTCCTGAGTTCCGGAAAACGATGACGAGATAGCCTGGTAGAACGGATTGGCGATGATCTGGGCGGCCCGCTCGGGGCTGGCGTGCGCCTGCACCATCTCATCGAAGGTGCGTCGCATATCCAGCATCATCGCGTGTAGGTCCCCGCCGGCCACCTCGATTCCCTCGGTGGGTTTGACCTTGCGGGGATTGTTGGTCAGCTCCCGTAGGCCCATCGACTGAGCGAGCCGCCGCGCCGGGTCGATCGTGAGCACCACCACCGATCGGCCCCGCTCCGCGGCCCGCAGCGCAAGCGCCGCAGCCGTCGTCGTTTTGCCCACCCCGCCCGCGCCGCAACACACCACAACTCGGGTGGCGCGATCGCCCAGCAGGTCGTCGATGTTCAGCGGGGGCGGCGGTCGCGTGCTCATCGCTGGAGGATCACCGAACCCCCTGCTCGCGGAGCACCTCGGCAAGCTCATAAATCCCGCCGAGATCGACTCCGTCGCCCCCGATTTCGGTGAGATCAGGCAACTCGATCAACGGCATCCCGGCGTCGGCGAGTCTGGCGCGAGCGTGCTGCTCGGCATCCACCCGCATTGCATGCTCAACGGTTTCGGCTACCAGGCCCTCGACTACCGCGTCGTCGAGATCCAGATTGGCGGCGAGTAGCCCGGCACGGACCCGATCGGCAGCCATCTGACCGTTGCCGCCGCCGGTGGTGGCCGCGAAATGCCCTGGCAGCCGCGAGGGCCTTGCCCGGTTGATCAGCACCGCACCGGGACGTAGATCGGCCAGATCAAGCTCCGCGACCGTCTCCAGGGTCTCGGCAACCGGCAGGTCCTCCAGCAGGGTGACCACATGCACCGCGGTGTCCGCCGAGTGCAGCAGCCGCACCACCCCCTTGCTCTGGCTGTGGATCGGACCCACCTTCGCCAAGTCGGCCATTGCCCTGGTGACGTCGAGGAAATGCACCACCCGTCCGGTGGGTGGGGCATCCAGCACCACCGCGTCGTAGGTGTGGACGCCGTCACGGGCTCGCGTCGTCACCTCTTTCACCTTCCCAGTGAGCAGCACATCCCGCAGCCCCGGCGCTAACGTGGTGGCGAACTCGATCGCTCCCATCCGGCGCAGTGTCCGGCCTGCGAAGCCTAGGTTGTAAAACATCGCGAAGTACTCCAGCAGCGCCTCCTCGGCGTCGACGGCGAGCGCCCGGACTTCACCCCCGCCGGGAGCGACCGCAACGCGCCGTTCCTGGTAGGGCAGCGGTGGAATGTCGAACAGATGCGCGATGCCTTGCCGGCCCTCGACTTCGACCAGCAGCGTTTTTCTGCCTCCGGTGGCCAACGCCACCGCCAGCGCGGCGGCCACCGTCGTCTTGCCGGTCCCGCCCTTGCCGGTGACGACGTGCAGGCGGGCCTGAGCGGGCCACATGCCGCCGAGCGTAATGCCGGGAGCCTGGCGGCTCGCGACTCGTGAGTGCGTAACAGTGTTCGCGTACCGAATACCACTCACGGGGTCGTGGCGGGCACGCGATAGCCTCCCCGCCATGACCAACTGGGAGTACGCGACAGTGCCGCTGTTGACCCATGCCACCAAGCAGATCCTGGACCAATGGGGCTCTGACGGCTGGGAGCTGGTCACCGTGATGCCGGGTCCGACCGGGGAGCAGCTGGTGGCGTACCTCAAGCGTCCGAAGCAGTGAGCTGGTCGGCCCGGCTCACCGAGCTCGGGCTGGTGTTGCCGCCGCTGCCCTCCCCGGCCGGGGCGTATGTGCCCGCAGTGCGCTGCGGATTGCTCGTCTTCACCGCGGGCCAGGTTCCGCTCGTCAAGGGTGCGGTGGCGGTCACCGGCAAGCTCGGCGCCGGGATCGACACCGCCCGGGGCCGGGAGCTGGCGCGCATCTGCGTGCTCAACGCGCTGGCCGCGGTGGACAATCTGGTCGGCCTCGACGCGGTGATCCGGGTGGTGAAACTGGTCGGGTTCGTCGCCTCGGCATCCGGATTCACCGCGCAGCCAGCCGTGCTCAATGGGGCGTCTGAGCTGCTCGGCGACATCTTCGGGCAAGCAGGTGCGCACGCCCGATCTGCGGTCGGGGTGGCCGAGCTGCCGATGGGTGCACCGGTCGAAATCGAGCTCATCGTCGAGGTCTGACCGGGCGCACCGCCGACGCTCACCGCACCAATGGCTACCAACTCAACGAGCGCGGCGGACCAGGCGCTGGGGTTCCAGGATGAGCACACTCTTGCCTTCCAGGCGCAGCCAGCCGCGGTGGGCGAAGTCGGCGAGCGCCTTGTTCACCGTCTCCCGGGAAGCACCGACGAGCTGGGCGATCTCCTCCTGAGTCAGGTCATGGGTCACCCGGAGCATGCCGCCCTCCTGGGTGCCGAAGTCGTGCGCGAGCTGCAGCAGCGCCTTGGCTACCCGCCCCGGCACATCGGTGAAGATCAGGTCAGCGAGCATGTTGTTGGTCCGGCGCAGCCGCCGGGCGATCACCCGCAGCAGCTGCTCGGCGATTTCCGGGCGCTTGGCGATCCACTCCCGCAATGCGGTGCGGTCCATGGTCACCGCATGGACCTCGGTCACCGTGGTGGCCGTTGACGTCCGTGGTCCCGGATCGAAGATCGACAGCTCGCCGAACATGTCCGAAGGTCCGAACACGGCGAGCAGATTCTCCCGGCCGTCAGGCGACCTCCGCCCGATCTTGACCTTTCCAGACAGCACGATGTACAGGCGGTCGCCTAGTTCACCTTCGGCGAAGATGACGTGCGCGCGTGGAAAGGTGACCGGTTCCAGGGCGGCTTTCAAGTCCTGAACTGCCGACGGGTCGACACCCTGGAAGATGCCGGCCCTGGCCAGGGCGTCGTTCACCGCGTTCCTCCAGCTGATCCCCGCGGAACTGGCCCCGCCGTCAAGGGACCTCACTACAGTGCCGCCGATCACCTACGGTGGAGTCTAGGACTGTTGCTCGACGCGCGGTGATCGGACTAGGGCACTGCGGCGCAGCCGGCGTCGGCGGAACAGTTCCAGTGCGCCAGTGATACCACTACCGAACAACGCCCGAACTTCCTCGGGCCGGGCCGCCTGCAGGAACTCCTCAACCTCGTTTTCTTGCACAGCGAGGTTCTCCTTGGCCGCGAGGTAGCGCAGCCGGTGCTCCAGCCGCTCCATCGCGAGCGCAAAAAACATGATCAGCACTGGGATGGCGGCAACGAACCAGATGGTCATGGTGCGGGGGATCATGCCCTATTGCTCGCTGATGCGCACGCGGGGGGCGGTGTTCGGCGTGCCGCGCTGCCCGATCTACCTGACCAGGCTGGGCGACGGCGGCTGGTGCCCGCTCCGTAGGCTGAGGGGGTGCCCGCTCGGTCGCGCCGGTCCTTCGCTGCGGAGAGCCACCTCGCGCTGGTCCGCCGAGCCCGGCGGATGGACCGAGTGCTGGCCACCGCCTACCCGCACGCGCATTGCGAGCTCGATTTTGGCAACCCGCTCGAGCTGGCGGTGGCCACCATCTTGTCCGCGCAAACCACCGACAAGCGGGTCAACGAGACCACGCCGGCGTTGTTCGACCGGTACCGCAGCGCAGCCGACTACGCGGCAGCGGATCGAAGTGAGCTGGAGGAGCTGATCCGGCCCACTGGCTTCTACCGGAACAAGGCCGCCGCATTGATTGGGTTCGGGGCGGCGCTGGTCGAGCGCTTCGGCGGCGAGGTGCCTGCCCGGCTGACCGACCTGATCACCCTCCCGGGAATCGGCCGTAAGACCGCCAACGTGATCTTGGGCAACGCCTTCGGCGTGCCCGGCATCACGGTGGACACCCACTTCGGGCGGCTGGTGCGCCGGTGGGGATGGACCGACCATGAGGATCCGGTGAAAGTCGAGGAGGCAATCGGGCAGCTTATCCCGAAACGGAGCTGGACGATGCTGTCCCACCGGGTGATCTTTCACGGGCGCCGGGTGTGCCATTCCCGCCGGCCAGCCTGCGGGGTGTGCCCGGTGGCTGGGGACTGCCCGTCTTACGGCACCGGACCCACCGAACCCGAGGTGGCGGCCGCGCTGTTGCGCGGCCCCGAGACGCCGCACCTGCTGGCGATGGCCGGGCTGCCGAGCGATTTGAGTCCTGGTGTGGTCACCGCTGCCACCCTCGCCACCGCCTCCGAGGCGATTCCGTGAAGCTTTTGCTGCGATGGGCACTGGTGACAGCGTTGTTGGCGGGCGCGCTCGCCGTGGCGTTGTGGCCGCGGGCGACCCCCGCAACGGCGCCATGGTCGACTGGCGCCACCCAGGCCGCCGCCGGCCAGCCCAATATCGACCAGCCCAATATCGACCAGTTACGGTCCCGCGCGGCACTCCAACCCTGCCCGTCCGCGCCCGCGGGCATAGGCGAGGGTCGCGGGCCGCTGTCCGG
>JBHELN010000200.1:0-4486 GCA_046263115.1 Pseudonocardiaceae bacterium
TCACCGAACATCGCCCCGACGTGGTCGCGGTTGAGCGGGTCTTCAGCCAGCACAACGTCCGTACCGCGATGGGCACCGCTCAGGTGAGCGGAGTGGTGGCGCTGATCGCAGCGAGGCGGGGACTGACGGTCGTTTTTCACACTCCCAGCGAAGTCAAGGCCGCCGTCACCGGCTCTGGCCGAGCCGGCAAGGAACAAGTCACTACGATGATTACCCGGCTGCTCGCATTGCCCGCCAAGCCGCGGCCGGCGGACGCCGCCGACGCGCTGGCCCTGGCGGTCTGCCACCTGTGGCGGGCTCCAATGACGCAACGGCTCGCGCACGCCCAGGCCCGCTCGGCGCAGTTGGCCCGAACCCACCGGGCACGGCTGGCCGCGGCGGCGCGGCAGGCGAAAGGAGCACGATGATCGCCTCCGTGCGGGGACAGGTTATCTCCGTGGAACTGGACCATGCCGTGGTCGAGGTGGGCGGCGTAGGGCTGGCGGTGCACGCCGTGCCGGCCACCCTGGCCACCTTGCGCCGCGGCGAACAGGCCCGGCTGGCCACCTCGCTCGTGGTCCGCGAGGACTCGCTGACGTTATACGGCTTTGCCGACGCCGCGGCCCGAGAGTTGTTCGTACTGCTGCAGACCGTTTCTGGGGTGGGACCCCGGCTCGCGCTGGCAATGCTGGCCGTGCTCGATCCGGAGACCTTGCGCACCGCGCTGGCCGGCGGTGAGCTGGCAGTGCTCACCCGGGTACCCGGTATCGGGCGCAAGGGCGCCGAGCGGCTGATCTTGGAACTCCGGGACAAGGTCGGCGCGCTCGTGGCCGGCGCGGGGGAGTCGGCTACCGGTCGTGGTGGCGCGATTCGAACCCAGGTGACCGATGCGTTGGTTGGGCTCGGATTCGCGGCCCGGCAGGCCGAGCAGGCCGTGGACGCCGTGCTCGCCGAGGCCGACTGCGCTGACCGTACTTCGGCTGACCGTAGTTCGGCTGACCGTACTTCGGCACCTGCGCATACCTCGGACGTGCTACGCAGCGCACTGACCCGGCTGGGACGAAACCGGTGACTAACCAGCGGCCGGTGTCGGCGGTGGTGGACCCGGCGGACTCGGAGCTGGAGACGACGTTGAGGCCCCGCCGGCTGCTGGAGTTCATCGGCCAGGCCCGGGTCCGCGAGCAACTGGAACTGGTCCTCGAGGGTGCTAGACGGCGCGGCGCCGCGCCGGACCACGTACTGCTGTCCGGGCCGCCTGGATTGGGCAAGACGAGCCTCGCCATGATCATCGCTGCCGAGCTGGGCAGCGCGATCCGGGTGACCTCGGGGCCGGCACTGGAGCGCGCCGGGGATCTCGCCGCCATGCTGTCGAACCTCGTCGAGGGTGACGTGCTGTTCATCGACGAGATCCATCGGGTGGCCCGGCCCGCCGAGGAGATGCTCTACCTGGCGATGGAGGACTTCCGGGTGGACGTGGTGGTCGGCAAGGGCCCTGGAGCCACCTCCATCCCTCTGGAGATCGCCCCGTTCACCCTGGTCGGTGCCACCACTCGGTCCGGTGCCTTGACCAGCCCGCTACGGGACCGGTTCGGGTTCACCGCGCACATGGAGTTCTACGAACCGGCAGAACTCGAACTGGTGTTGCACCGCTCGGCCGGCATCCTCGGGGTGGATCTGCGCCCTGAGGGTGCTACCGAGATCGCCGCTCGGTCCCGCGGTACACCGCGGATCGCCAACCGGCTGCTTCGCCGGGTTCGGGATTACGCCGAGGTCCGCGCCGACGGTGCCATCACTCTGGAGGTGGCGCAGGCCGGGCTCGCGGTCTATGACGTCGACCAGCTCGGGTTGGACCGGCTGGATCGGGCCGTTCTCACCGCGCTGGTACGCACCTTCGGTGGGGGGCCGGTCGGGGTATCCACCATCGCTGTCGCGGTGGGGGAGGAGCCGGCCACCGTCGAGGAGGTGTGCGAACCCTTCCTCGTTCGAGCCGGCATGCTCGCCCGTACCCCGCGTGGCCGGGTGGCCACCGCTGCGGCGTGGCGCCACCTGCGGCTCGAGCCACCCGCCGAAGCGGCTATCGACCCCGGACCAACGCTGTTCGACCCGGGCTCGTGAGTTGGTTGGCGGCTACAAACCGCCCAACCACAGGCCCACCCCGACGATGAGGATGCCGCCGAAAACTACCTGGATGAGCGAGCTGCGTAGCGAAACGTCCAGGTACCGCTTCCGGATCGCGGCGATCAGGCCGAGCTCGACAGCCACCACGATGGCTGCGAACACCAGCGCGATCGTCCGGTCGGGAATCAAGAAGGGCAGGGCGTGAAAAACACCACCGACGGTGGTCATCACGCCGGTGATCGATCCCCGCGTGATGGCAGAGCCTCGACCGGTCTGCCCACCGTCGTCAGACAGCGCCTCTGACAGGCCCATGCTGATTCCGGCTCCCAGCGCGGTGGCCAGCCCGACCAGCAGCGCAGCATGTGAGGTCGACAGCAGCGCCACGGCGAAGATCGGTGCGAGGGTCGACAGCGTTCCGTCGATGAGTCCCACCAGACCCGGCTGGACATAACGCAGCACGAAGGCTCGCTCGTCCGAAGACCTGCTTGCAGGGTCGAGCATCGTTTCCGAAGACCTGCTTGCAGGGTCGAGCATTGTTCTTGCTTCGATATGGCCCAGCAGGGTGTCAGCGAATCCGGTGCTCACTGGGAGTGCTGGGATGGGGGTGGCCACCTGGACTCGAAGCGGCGTCATGGTGGCCGTTGCGCCGCCGGCAGCACGGTCGGAGACCAGGGCGTGGACGCCCGACGTGTGGGTGTCCAGGGCGTGGGCGCTAGGTCGGTAACGAGGAGTGGAGTAGCGGTGCGACGGCAACGCGTCGTCCTTTCGTTGGCGGCCTGGGACAGAAGTGGGCGGCATCTCAGCCGGGACTGCGGCGCAACCCTAAGGAAACGAGTCCTGCCCCTCAGGAAGCTGAGAGTTCTGGTTGCGGCACTGCGCCCACAGGTCGGCATCGGGCGACGAGGGACGAGCCGATACGCCAATCAGCGGCGACTGTTGCGCTGTTCGGCGGATAGTCTGCTCAGCATGCTGCTGGGTCCCGACCGCCTGCCGCATGACCTGGCACACTCGGTGCGGCAACGCTGATGGTGATCGGAGAACCATGGACCCCCTGTTCCTGCCGTTGCTGTTCATCGTCGTACTCGCGGTGCCGCTGATCTTGAATACTCGCCGGCAGAAACGGGCGAGCGCGGAGGCGCAACGGCTGCAAAGCTCGCTGACCAACGGTGACCGGGTGGTGACGACGTCTGGTTTGCACGCGACCGTCGTCGGCACCACGGACGACTCGACGGTCGATTTGGAGATCGCTCCGGGAGTACGCACCAGGTGGTTGCGAGCTGCGATCCGGGAAAGGATCACTGACGGCAAGGCAGGCGCGCCGCTGGCATCCCCCGGCGACGGTAGTGCTCAAACCGACGGCTCCTGAGTGACCTGGTGCCGGGGCGCTACGCTCCCGCATCGAAGCCTCACATCCGGGCTCACATCCCGGCCCCACTGACTGGGCTGGTCGTGGTGCTGGCACAGTAGAGCACCTCGCCGGTGCCGGCACCCGGCGCAGTGCGTCGTGAATGAGGAGAACCACCCACCGTGGCACCACCGGCCGGGCGCTTCCGCCCCTGGCGTAACCTGGCGATCTTCGCTGGAATCGTTGCCCTGCTGTACGCCCTGGTCTTTCTGACCGGTGGCGGCCACCCCACCCCGAAGCTGGGCATCGACCTGCAAGGCGGTACCCGGGTGACTCTCACTGCCCGGACCGTCGACGGCCGGCCACCCTCGCGGGAATCACTCGACCAGGCTCGGCAGATCATCGAGCAACGGGTCAACGGTATCGGCGTCAGCGGGGCTGAAGTCGTGCTCGACGGCGTCAATTTGATCATCACGGTGCCGGGCGAGAACGGTGACCAAGCCCGAACTCTCGGGCAGACTGCCAAGCTGTATTTCCGCCCAGTGGTCTCTGAGGAGCCAGCCGGCACGCCCGCGCCGGCTCCCGGTGGTAAATCCGCAGGTGGTAGCAGGCCGGCGGGGCCGTCCGGCTCGCCGGCATCGAGTCCATCACCGGGTGCACCGACACCCGTGGCGCCCCAACTGGCCCAACAACCGCCCCCGGCGGAGCCGACGCCGACCCCCACCCCGACACCCATGCCCGCCGCGCCTCACGGCGCGCCGGCGCCGCCGGTCGGCAGTGTTCCGGCGGATTCCGCCAGTCCCGAGGTTGCTGAGCAGATCCGGCAGGGCAGGGCGCGGCTGCAGAGCGCAGACCCGGCGGTGCAGCAACAAGCGCTGGCTACCCTCAACTGTGCTGGTCCCAACCCGCTGCGCGGCAATGATGACCCGAATCTTCCACTGGTGACCTGCGATCAGCACGGCACCGCCAAGTACTTGCTGGGCCCCGCGTTCCTGTCCGGCGAGCAGATCTCCAACGCGTCGTCGGGGCCCAGATCGGACGGTC
>JBHELN010000201.1:0-2723 GCA_046263115.1 Pseudonocardiaceae bacterium
CCTCGCAGATAAGCTCTCCGGGGTTACACATTCGGCCGTCCCAGTAATGTGTAACCACTGACGGACGGGACGAGTAAGGGTCGGGCGATGGGTACCTGTACCTTCCAGTCGCCGTCAACCCACCGCATCGTCATCTCGAGCCCGGCGTAACCGCCTCTCTCGACGGACTCGGGGGTCTTGAGAGCGACCGACATGAGGACCAAGTCATCCGTTGGGTCGCCGCCGGCCACCCGATACCAGATCTCGCTGGGCTTAGCGGCTCCCGGTGGGGCATTGGTAAAAGAGTTTCGAATCTGATTGAGGGCAGTTTCCACGTCGCCGAAGCACTGCTCGCGGGCGGTCGCCTCATACACTTGCGGTCCCACCTCTGATGCCAGCCGCGAGCTGATATTCACCGCGGCAACCGCAGCCCCGAGGGCGTCGTGAGTGAAGCCCTTAGCCAGCCCAGTCTCGGTGTGACGCGGGCCGGCAACCGGCGAGGTCGGCACCGGCTCGTCCCCCCCGATGATCGACCAGCTGATCGGCGGTGCGGTCGAGGCGGCTGGGCCGCCGGTCGAGGCTGCGCCACTGTCATGGCGTCCGAGGAAGTAGGCGCCGGCGGCGAGGAGTGCGACCAGGACGACCGCCAGGCCGATCCAGAGGGTTGGCCGGTTTTTGGTGGGTTGGGGCTGGTAGTACGACATTTATATTGACCCATCGGGGTGCGAAGACGGTCAGAGCACGAAGGTTCCGACGATGACCGACGCGACGCTGGCCATCGCCAGGCCGCCGATCACCCAGACACTGCCCACCAGCCCATCCTGGGCCACCGAGCTGCGGTTACGCCGCCCCAAAATGACCATCCCGGAGCAGATCAGCATGCCCACCATTCCGCCGATCAGCACGCCCCACTTCAGCCAGGCGATGATCTGGTTCCCGAAGTTCTCCAGCCCGGGTGGGGGCGCCGGTGGCGGGTTGGGCACCGGGATCGTGGGCAGGATATCCAACAACAACATCGCTTTACCTCCTTAGTGGTTGGCCGCCGCCGACGGCGGTATCGATCGGGATCCCTGCACGACGACTAGACCGGGGCGCTGCTGCTGCCCCGGCATCCGGTGGTCTCGAGATGAGGTCACACTCCCGTGGGCGGGATGGTCGGTGATGACGCCGGCCGCGACGGGTGCGCTGGAAGGACCTTCAAGCAAGGGGAGCACCGCATTCCCGAGCTGCCGCAGCGCCGCGGCCCACGGCTGCAGCCACTTCGGCACGCCATCTGGATGACTAGACACCGCCCCGGCGTGCTTGAGCGCGTCATCGGTGTGGCGCCACTGCTCCACGTACGGCATCGACACCAGCGCAGTGAGGTGTGGTTCGACCATCCTGATTCGCGCCTTGACTGGCGCTGGGATCCGTAGCGGCCCGTCTGCGACGACCACCAGCACCGGTGTTCCGGGGACTGTGTTGATCACCCGATGTGCCGCACCGACCGAAGTGCTGGTGGAGTGGCACACCACGATGTCGGCTGGTCCCCCGCAGTAGACACCCAGGTCCCGCGCCTGCAACGCGGCGGCGATCGTGGTGACCCCTACCCCACCCGCGACCCCACACACCAGTGGTGCTCGCACCGTTGTCCCTCTCCATCCCCGCCGATACGGCCTCCAGGCCGTGACGCGGCCACCCGGGTGATCACGGTTGGTGAATAAACCCGCACAGCGTGCCACAACAATCAACGGACGAGGCGGCTCGGGGTTCGCCCCTCACGGCGACTGGGCGCGTGTGGGCGCCTGTCCGGGGGCCGGCCTAGCCGCGCCCGGGGCCGTCTCGGTGCGCAGCCACCCGCCTTGCGGCGTGTTGCCTTAAGGTCGGGTCGGTTGGGGTGCGGGCTGACCGTTGGTATGGATGCTGGGCGTGGGCGGCCAGGGCTAACAGCAGCTGCTCTGATCCCGGGCGGGCGACTAGCTGGAGACCGACCGGGGCGCCGGCCTGGGTGAGTCCGGCCGGAATGCTGATGGCCGGATGTCCGCTGAGGTTAAACGCCCAAGTCAGTGCCACGCTCACGGCGCGACCTGGGCCGTCGTGCCCATGAGGGGCGTTCGGTGTGGTCGGCGTGGCCAGCACATCGACGGCGTGAAACAGTCGCTGTAACCGGTCATCGTTGTCCCGGCGGAGGGCGTAGGCCGCCTGGGTCTGTTGCCGGTCGGCCTGGCGGGATCGCAGGGCCTGCCACGCCCCCTGAGGATCGAGCAGGTGTACCCGGACATCGGTGATCTCGACCCACTCGGCGAGCCGCCGCAGGGTCCTGGCGGCCACGACGGCGATCTCGGGGTGGGTGTCGGCAAAGCCCAGGGTGGCCGACCACGCCACGGTGGGCCGGGCGGGAATCGGTGCCGCCGCATCCCCTGCGGACCCCGCGATAGCGGCCAGATAAGCGGTGGCGTCGATGGCGTGCCGGGCCAGCGGTCCGCCGATATTGAGCCCGGCACGGTCGCGGGCCGGCAGCAGCCCGGTGGTGGGTTTGAGCCCGATCACGCCGCACCAGGCGGCGGGAATGCGCACCGAGCCGGCGCCGTCGCTGCCGGTGGCCAAAGCCACGATGCCGGCAGCCACCGCGGCGGCCGAGCCCGCGGACGAGCCGCCGGGCGACCACTGGAGGTGATAGGGATTGAGGGTGGGGCCGCGGTCGGTGTGTCCCCAGGTCTGCCAGGCCGTGGCCGAGGTGGGCACCGACGTGGTCCCGATCGGGA
>JBHELN010000202.1:0-3437 GCA_046263115.1 Pseudonocardiaceae bacterium
GCTGATCGCCGATGAGCCCACGACCGCGTTGGACGTCACGGTGCAGGCCCAGATCCTTGATCTGATCCGCGATCTACCTGCCGCGGTGCTGGTGATCTCACATGATCTGGGTGTGGTCGCTGAGGTCGCCGACGACATCCTAGTGATGTACGCCGGGCGGGCCGTCGAGTACGGGCCAGCGAGTGAGGTGTTCTCCTTGCCGCAGCACCCCTACACGTGGGGCCTGCTCGGCTCGATGCCGCGATGGGACCGCGAGCGATCGCAGCGGCTGGCGCCGATCCCGGGCAGCCCGCCGAGCCTGATCAACGTCCCGCCCGGGTGCCCGTTTCACCCGCGCTGCCGCTACGCCGAGCTGACCGGTGGGCAGTCCAGCTCAGTACGGCCCGAACTGCGTGCGACGGGGTCGGCGGGGCACCTGGTTGCCTGCCACCTGCCCGACTCGCAGCGCACCCAGATCTTCGACGACGAGATCCGGCCGACGCTGTGAGCGCGCCGCTGCTGCAGGTGTCCGGGCTGGGCAAGCACTTTCCGGTCCGGCGGGGCCTGCTGCGCCGCAAGGTCGGCGCCGTGCGGGCCGTCGACGGGCTGGACTTCGACGTGTTGCGGAGGGAGACGCTGGCACTGGTCGGCGAGTCGGGCTGCGGCAAGACAACCACCGGGCGGCTGCTCACCCGGCTGCTCGAACCGACCGCCGGATCGATCGTCTTCGACGGGCGCGACATCACCCACCTTTCGGTGCGCCGGATGCGCCCGCTGCGCCGAGACATCCAGATGATCTTCCAAGACCCGTACTCGTCGTTGAACCCGAGGCACACGGTCGGCACCATCGTCGCTGCCCCATTCCGGATCCAGCGCGGCGATCCACCCGGCGGTGTGCGCGCAGCGGTGCAGGAACTGCTGGAACTCGTCGGGCTGAACCCCGAGCACTACAACCGTTACCCGCACGAGTTCTCCGGCGGCCAGCGCCAGCGCATCGGCATCGCCCGAACCCTGGCGCTGCGACCGAAACTGATCGTGGCCGACGAGCCGGTGTCGGCGCTGGACGTCTCGATCCAGGCCCAGGTGATCAACCTGCTGGAAGATTTGCAAGACGAGCTGGGCCTGACCTACCTGCTGATCGCCCACGACCTGTCGGTGGTGCGGCACGTGTCGGACCGCGTTGCCGTGATGTACCTCGGCAAGATCGTAGAACTCGGTGCCCGCGACGCGGTGTACTCCCAGCCCCGGCACCCCTACACGGTGGCGCTGCTCTCGGCGGTGCCGGTGCCCGACCCGGCTCGACGCAGCCGGAGAATCCTGCTCACCGGCGACGTGCCCAGCCCGCTGAACCCGCCTGCCGCCTGCCGCTTCCACACCCGCTGCTGGAAGGCCCAGGAGGTCTGCCGCACCGAGGAACCCCCGCTGGCCGAACTGGTACCCGGCCACCGAGTCGCCTGCCACTTCCCCGAGCCCGCGTAAACCGCAGTCTGGATGCAGACTGCGGTAAAACGGCCCCGACAAACCGCAGTCCGCATCCAGAACGCGAGAAGATGATCAGTACGCCTGGCCGGCCCCAAACCGTGCAGATGGCTGTCTGTCCAGCCGAACGCTGACAGATCGGACGCGAGCTAAGACGGCGCCACAGCGGCGGTTCCACGGAGATCGATCCATCTAGTAGGTACCGACCTGGTGGCGGCGTGGGCGCCGCATCGATGGCACAGACACCCGCTCCCGTGGATCGCCGCCAACCGCCCCGGCACCGAGTAAGCGATGCCGGACCTCATCACGGTCCGTGCCGGCAAGCCGTTTCACCAGGTCATCGCGCCCAGCGGCGGCTCCATCGGATGTCGTGGCCATCGCCTCAGGTGGAGGGGACGCCGTTCGATGGCGTCGCTCTACAGGGCGGTCGGACCCGGCCGGAGACACCCCGAACAAGAGTTCCTCGTTAGCGCATGATATCAACCCCGTGACCAAAAGGGGTCAAAAAACTACAAGGAGTAACTATGGCGCACGGCACCGCGCGCAAGTTGACGAGGGCAGCGACTTTGTCCCTTCTCGTGTTCGCTACCACATCGGGGGTAGCGGGCTTGGAGGTCTTGGCTGCCAGCCCGGCTATGGCCGAGCCCAGTCAGGGCAGCCCGTTTGCACCGGGCCAGCAGCAACCGGGCCAGCAGCAACAGCCGAGTGACCCGTCGTCGCCGGGCGGCGGTTCGAACCCGGGACAGGGCCAGCAGCCTGGTGGCCCCGCCGATGGCCTCACCGGCATCATCGGCAGCGCCCTTGGTGGCGGCGGCGGTACCCCGGGCCACTGAACATTCCGGCGGCGTCGAGTCGCGGTCAGATCTCGACGCCGCCGTCGGTCCGGCGTTATCCGGTCTTTCCGGCCGGGATCCACCTTCCACAAAAACCGAGGGGCTGGCGAGCCACCTGGAGTCCGACTCGCTGGGCCGGCCCGACCGGTACCCATCTGCCGCCGCGACATTCCCTGGCCACGGACGGCCGGGCAGCTGTCTAGCGGTCCCCCTTCTCGCCGCTTCCCCACCCAGCGGCCGTCCCGACCTCCCACGGCATCCCGCTAACTCGAAGATCACGGTTGGGTGGGTGACAGATTGTGTCGCCCACTGCACCCAAACCGTGATCTTGTATGGCTGAGCTGGCGCTGCCAGGCACCGGCGCGGTTACCTCATCCAGCGTTTAGGTAAGACGCTGAGCGGGTATCCGTCGCAATCGGGTATGGAAGGGATTTCGTCATGACGTTCGTTGCGAGCAGTAGGACTACGAGGCGAAGCGACAAGCGCGTCGGGTCGTTTGCCGCTCGCTCATGGTGGACGCCGCGCTGGTTGCAACGCCAGCGCCAGGATCGCGAGATGGCGCGGTGGACCACCGAATTAGGCTGGCAGTGGGCGGATGCGGTAGATAGCGCCCAATTGGCGCGGCATTCCGTTACGGCTGGGAGAATCCCGCTCACTCTGACACCGCAGCTGCATTCGGTGGACGTGGGGCCACCGGTGACCCTGTTGGTGGAAATGCTGCCCGGTCAGGTCGTAGAGGACTTCCAGGGCAAGGCAGAGCGCATCGCGGGCGGCATGGGAGTGCCCAAGGTGCATATAGAGCCCTACGACGCCGGCTGGATCAAGGTAGTCCTGCTCGAGGATGACCCGTCGCATACAGATGTGCCGCTACCGGCATAACTTTCTCGCACCGCGGTTGACATAGCGGCTGGTGGGACTCGTCAGTCCTTGAGGATGTCGAGGCTGAGCTGGGCCAGACGCTCGGAATCGGCGAGCAGGTGGATGGCCACGATCTTCCCGCCGGTGACCGCGAAGCTCAAGACCACCCGCGGCCGTCCCCCTGGAGCCCAGACTGCACCGGCTGACCCGTTGACCAACGCCAAGTCCGCGGCCTGGGCCCGCCCCCAGAAGGTGCCGGCCACCGCCGCCGCACCACGGACCTCGCTC
>JBHELN010000203.1:0-3346 GCA_046263115.1 Pseudonocardiaceae bacterium
CTTCACGGGTGCTGTCCCGCTACGTGGATGCCGTGGTCTGGCGTACGTCCGCGCAGCACCGTCTCGACGCTATGGCTAGGGTCTCGCGGGTGCCGGTGGTCAACGCACTCACCGACGAGTTCCATCCCTGCCAGGTGCTCGCCGACCTGCAGACTATCCGAGAGCGGCACGGTCGGCTGGCCGGCATCACTCTGACCTACCTCGGCGACGGGGCGAACAACATGGCGCACTCCCTGCTACTCGGCGGGACCACCGCGGGGTTGCACGTCCGGATCGCCGCTCCGCCAAGCTTCCAACCGGTGCCGGAGGTGCTGCTCGCGGCCAAACACCGCGCCGCGCAGACCGGTGGCAGCGCCACGGTGCTCGCCGACGCGCATGCTGCCGTCGATGGCGCCGACGTCCTGGTGACCGACTCCTGGACCTCAATGGGCAAGGAGAGCGACGGGCTCGACCGCCTCACCCCATTCCGGTCGCTGCAGATCAACGCCGGGCTGCTGGCTCGCGCGTCCGGCGATGGTGCCAAGAAAGTCACCGTTTTGCACTGCCTTCCCGCGCACCGGGGAGCCGAGATCACCGACGAGGTGATCGACGGTCCGGCCAGCGCGGTGTGGGACGAGGCCGAGAACCGGTTACACGCACAGAAAGCCCTGCTGACTTGGTTGCTCGACCCGGTTCGACTGGGTTCGGAGCGGGCGATATGACATCCACCCGAGCCGGCCGGCAGGCTCGCATCGTCGAGCTGGTGACCCACCGTATGGTGCACAGCCAGACGGAGCTGGCCGCCCTGCTCGCCGGTGAAGGCATCGAGGTGACCCAAGCCACGCTGTCCCGAGACCTCGACGAGCTCGGCGCGGTGAAGCTACGAGGCGTGAACGGTGGGGCGCCGGTGTACGTCATCCCCGAGGACGGCAGCCCGGTGCGCGCGGTGGCCGGCGGCACCGCCCGGCTCACGCGGGTGCTGTCCGAGCTACTCGTCTCCACCGACGCCAGCGGCAACCTGGCGGTACTGCGCACACCGCCCGGGGCGGCCCATTTCGTCGCCAGCGCACTGGATCGGGCGGCGCTGCCCGAGGTGGTCGGCACTCTTGCCGGCGACGACACCATCCTGGTCGTCGCTCGGGAACCACTCACCGGAGATCAACTCGCCCACCGAATCGATGCGCTGGCGCACCCGTGAGTGGGGATGCGGGCTATAAGTCGCATCGGCACTCACGGGTCCGACCGAAGGGAGGACACATGGAGCGGGTCGTCTTGGCCTATTCCGGCGGGCTGGACACCTCAGTGGCCATCGGATGGATTGCCGAAGAGACCGGAGCTGAGGTCGTCGCAGTCGCAGTCGACGTCGGGCAGGGCGGCGAGGACCTGGAGACCATCCGCCGCCGGGCCCTGGCCTGCGGTGCGGTGGAGGCCGTCGTGGCCGACGCCCGGGACGAGTACGCCGAGCAGTACTGCCTGCCCGCGCTGCAATGCAACGCGCTGTACATGGATCGCTACCCGCTGGTGTCCGCGTTGTCCCGTCCGTTGATCGCCAAGCATCTGGTCGCAGCAGCGAAGTACCACGGCGCCTCCGCTGTCGCGCACGGCTGCACCGGCAAGGGCAATGACCAGGTGCGCTTCGAGGTCGGCATCGGCGCGTTGGCCCCCGACCTGCAGGTCGTCGCACCAGTCCGGGACTACGCGTGGACCCGGGAGAAGGCGATCACCTATGCCGAGGAGCGCAACCTCCCGATCGACGTCACGAAGCGTTCACCGTTCTCCATCGACCAGAATCTCTGGGGCCGAGCGGTGGAGACCGGGTTCCTCGAAGATCTGTGGAACGGCCCGACCAAGGACGTCTACTCCTACACCAGCGATCCGACCGAGTGGAAGACCCCGGAGCAGCTGGTGATCACCTTCGAGGCCGGTGTACCGGTCGCCCTCGACGGCGACCCGGTGACCGTGTTAGAAGCCATCCAACAGCTCAACTCCCGGGCGGGGGCGCACGGCGTAGGTCGGCTGGATCTGGTGGAGGACCGCTTGGTCGGCATCAAGAGCCGGGAGGTCTACGAGGCACCCGGGGCGATCGCGCTGATCACCGCCCATCAAGAGCTGGAAAACGTCACCGTGGAGCGCGACCTGGCCCGGTACAAGCGCCGCGTCGAGCAGCGCTGGACGGAGCTGGTCTACGACGGGCTATGGTTCTCCCCGCTCAAGCGTGCACTGGACGCCTTCATCGCCGACTCCCAACGCCACGTCAGCGGCGACATCCGCGTGGAGCTGGCCGGCGGCCGGGCTACGGTGACTGGACGGCGCAGCGCGCACTCGCTGTATGACTTCAACCTCGCCACCTACGACGCCGGCGACACCTTCGACCAGTCCCTTGCCAAGGGATTTGTACAACTGTGGGGGTTACCATCAAAGATCGCGGCCCGACGAGACCAGCTGGCCACCCACCGGGAGCTGTCGTCGTGAGCGGGCTCTGGGGTGGCCGGTTCAGCGAGAAGCCCGCTGATGCCCTCACCGCGCTGAGCGCCTCAACCCACTTCGATTGGCGGCTGGCCCGCTACGACATTCGCGGTTCCCGCGCGCACGCCCGTGTGCTGCACGACGCCGGCCTGCTCAACCAGAGCGAGCTAGCCGCGCTGCTCGACGCGTTGGACCGTCTCGACACCGACGTCGACTCCGGTGCGTTCGTTCCCGCACCGGAAGACGAGGACGTGCACAGCGCGCTGGAGCGTGGCCTGATCGAGCGCGTCGGACCTGATCTGGGTGGTCGCCTGCGGGCCGGTCGTTCCCGCAACGACCAGGTCGCCACCCTGCTGCGGATGTGGTTACGCGACGCAGCTCGGCGGATTGCCACCGGCACCCTTGCGTTGATCGACGCCTTGCTCGACCAGGCGCAAACCTACCCCGACGCCCCCATGCCGGGCCGCACCCACCTGCAGCACGCCCAGCCGGTGCTGCTTTCCCACCACCTCGGTGCGCACGTTCAGGCCCTGCTGCGCGACGTCGAGCGGCTGCGGGATTGGGATGCGCGGGCCGGGGTCTCGCCTTACGGCTCTGGTGCTCTGGCCGGCTCGTCGCTCGGACTGGACCCGGCCGCGGTGGCCACCGAACTCGGCTTCGATGCGCCAGTGGAGAACTCAATCGACGGCACGGCCTCGCGAGATTTCGCCGCCGAGGCTGCGTTCGTGCTCGCGATGCTGGCCATCGACCTGTCGCGAATAGCCGAGGAGGTCATCCTCTGGTCCACCGCCGAGTTCGGCTATGTCGAGCTGGATGACGCCTACTCAACCGGCAGTTCGATCATGCCGCAGAAGAAGAACCCCGATGTGGCCGAGCTGGCAAGAGGCAAGGCCGGTCGGCT
>JBHELN010000204.1:0-19630 GCA_046263115.1 Pseudonocardiaceae bacterium
CCCGCACTGCATTCAGCGAGTTAGCGACCGGTTATCCGGTCGATGATGTCCACGGCGCGGCGCAGCAGGGCGCGCTCGTCGGGGGTGAGTTGGGCCAGCTGGGCTTCGAGCCAGCGTTCCCTCGCGCTAACCTCCGCGTCCACGTAGTCGCAGCCGGCCTCGGTCAGCGCCACCACGGTCTGCCGCCCATCGGTGGGGTGCGGGCTGCGGTCGACGAAGCCGCGCTCGGTCAGCGCGGCGATGACCTTGGTCATCGACGGTGGTTGCACGCGCTCGCAGGTGGCTAGTTCCCCCGGGGTCATCGGACCGTGTCGGTGCAGTGAAGCCATCGCGGACAGCTGGGTGAGGGTAACGACTGCCTCGACATCGCGCTGGGCCCGTAGCCGCCGATTGAGCCGAACCACGGCGAGCCGCAGCCGGCTGGCCAGCGCGTCCATCCTATGAGCTTAGCTGGCAACACGGCCTGTGACTGGCACGCAGTGTTACGACCCCGGGCGCCACTGCGTGAGCAGCGGTAACGTAGCTCCGTGCTCCCCCGTGGCCTCGCCGATCCGCGACCGGCGGTAGGCGTCGGCACCACCGCCTGGTTCACGGGGGCCCTGGTATTGCTCCTCATCGGTGGGCCGACGACGTGGATCTGGGTGTGCCTGGCCGGTGGGTTACTCGGCTTCATCGGTTTCGGGATGATCCACTGGCAGCGCCGCGCAGCCCAACGGGGCGCTCGCGGCGCGCAGGAGGGGTTGCACTCGTGAGTGGCAAACAGGGCTATAGCCCTGCTTGCCACTCACGAGTGCAGCTGCCACGCGGCGCACAAAGCGCGCACCGGATCGGTTGCGTGCACGGTGCCGTCCGGGGTAACCCAGAACGGCACCGGGTGCTGGGCACCGTCATGACGGACGCACAGCTGTTCGTGCAGCTGCAGCGTGCCCGCCGGGACGGCGAGCCCAGCGGCGGCGCACACCGCGACCACCTCCGCCAGCTCGGCCCACCGCACGGTGCGCCCGGCGCCGGTGTCGAGCAGCTCGGGCGTCACCCGCTCGGACGCCAGCGGTAGATCGAGTAGCTCAGCCAGCGCGACCGGGTCGCCGCCGGACACCAGCTGATCCGCCGGTAGCACAGCGGCAAGCCACGGCACATCGAGCACCACCGCGCGGTCGGCGTCGACCACCTCACCGGTCACCGCCCGCACCCGAGCCGGTGGTTCCACATCAGCCGGGTCGATGTCGGCACCAGCCAGCGCGGCGTGCGCGGCGTGCACCACCGCAGGGATAACCGTGCGCTCCGGGTCGGCCAGCCGGGCCAGCAGGTCGGCGGCGTCGGCAGCCCCGGCGATAGCCAATCCGCTGCGTACTCCGGCGACGGACAGCAAGGCGTGATCGGTATCGGTCACCGGCACTACGTCGTAGAGACCTTCCAGCGCGCTGGCCTCGGGCAGCCGCCAGTGCGCCGGTGGGTGGCCGCCGAACCGGGCGTACCGGGCCAGCCACCAACCGGTGTAGCCACCAGGCATTCGCAGCGCGGCCAGGCCGCCGGGGTCGGCGGCGATCCGTCGCAACGCCGCCGGCCAGCGTGCCTCGTCGACCAGGTCCAGATCCCGGACGGCAAGCAGCCGTGCCGGCGGCTCGCCGGCGTCGAGCACCCAGTCCCACCACTGCTCTTCGGCATCCAGATCATGGTCCGGGCCGGTCGGGTCCGGATCCTCGAGGACCGCGAACGAGTCCAGCACCCCGACCGCCCGCAGCGCTGCCGTGTCGTGTTCGGCAGCGACAGCCGCAGCGAGCACACCCAGCGGCGCGTCGGCAGCGAGCACGTCCCGCAGCGCGCCGCCGGGCAAGACCAGCTCGTCGGCGCGCCGCGGCGTCCCGTCGTCGGCCGGCAGCGCCAGCGCGCCCAGCCAGGGCCGGGCGCCAACGGGTTCGGCCAACCGGCCGGCCAGCGACAGCACGGCGTGCGTGAGGCCGGTGATGTCCAGACCGTCCTCGGCGTCATCGACGCTGCGCTCGATGGCGGGACGCAGCGCATCGAGCAGCTCCACGGGGCCCACCCGGCGGGCCCCCAGCCGCTCCAGCAGCGGGTGCGCGGCTCCGGGATGCGCCAACCGCACCTCCGCCATGAGTTCGTCGGCGGCGACACCCTCCACGTCTCCCAGCAGCACCCCACGCGGGCCGGTGACGGTGCGCCCGTCGGCCAGCGGTACCGGCAGCGCGCCGAGCTCCTCCCGGGCCGCCGGGTCGGCGTCGAGCAGCGGGGTCAGCACGGCATAGCAGCGTCGCCACCAGGACGGTGGCCGGTCCAGCCCAGCCAGCAGCTCGGCGATGGCTGCCGGGCGCAGCCGGGTCACCCCGAGCGTGGTCAGCGCGGTGGTATGGGCGAGTGCGGCCAGCTCGGCGTCCAGCAGACCGACCGTGACCTCGGCAAGCAAGTCAGCCAGCTCCGGTAGTGGCACGTCGAGCACCGTGGCGTCGGCCGGCGCGACCTCGCCGCCCCTGGCGCCGGGCAGCCACCGGGCGCGGCGCAGCGCCCCAATGATGCCCTCACGCAAGGCCGCGTCGACCTCGCTGGCCGGGAACCCTGGCGAGGGCACCAGCGCGGTGCGCCGATCCGGCGCCAGTGCGGCGGCGAGCTGCGGGTAGGCCTGCGCGGCGGTATCCAGCAGCAGGTCGGCGGCCGGTCCGGGATGGACGTGGCGCCGGGAGGAGTCGACGGGCACCGTACCGATTAGCCTCGCCGGAAGGGTGAGCCGCTCCGCGGTGCGGGTGGGGGCGTGCAGCACTTCCCCGGTCAGCGGCAGCGGCGCGCCCTCGGCGTCGACGGGCAGCGCCCAGCACAGGCTCCACTGCGGCCGCGCCTCGGGCCCGAGCCCGGCCAGCGCAGTGGCTGGCAGCGACCCCGTCCGGCGCACCACCCGCCAGCGGCGCAGCTGCGAGCCGTCGTAAACGTCCACCGGATCCTCGACGTCGCCGCCTTCGCGTCGCAGCACCCGATCACCGATATCGATACGGTGCAGCCACGGCAACGCCAGCAACAGGTCGGCGGCCTCGCCGGCCCAGGTAGCCAGCAGCGCATCAGGATCGATGCCGGCCCGCAGCGGCAACTGGACCTCGGTGTCGAACCCGGCCGGCGGGTCTGCGGTGACCGGCCATACCAGCCGCAGCACCGGAGGCTGCCCGCCGCGGCGGGCCAGCTCGGCGCCCAGCGCTGGGTCGCCCGCGACTACCGCGGCGGTGCGTCCGGCGCAGAACTGCACCCCGCCGGAGCGGGAAATCACCCTCGGCGCGTCGGTGACTGCCAGCACCGCCGCGAAGCCGACCCCGAACCGGCCGACACTGTCCCCGCTGCGCTTGGCTGAGGCGCGTAGCGCGGCCAGCGCGGCGACCCCGGCGGCATCCAGCGGCGCCCCGGTGTTCGCCGCCCGCAATTCACCGCACTCGACGCTGACCCGCAAGTATCCCGGTACACCCGCGCGCTGGGCGGCATCCGCGGCGTTCTGCGCCAGCTCGACGAGCAACCGATCCGCGTAACCGAGCAGGGCCAGCTCGGACTCCGCGTTGGCGTCCTCCCGGAACCGCGTCGGGGAACCCCGCCAGGCAGCCAGGACACCCTCGCGCAACATCCCGGTGTTGAACGGATCGGCGCCGAAGGGATCCGCTACTCCCCCGGTGGCCAGGGCAGCAGCTCCAGCTCGGCATCGTCATAGACAAGCTCGGCCACCGGCACGTTCGGGCTGGTATCCACCTGAACCTCGGAATGCGCCCCGCAGCCGAACTCGGCGTGCACCACATGCCCGTCAGCGGGAGCCAGGTCGTTACCGCAGACCCCGAGGTCGGCGGCCAGCAGGCCAGCGAGCGGCAAGTAGAAACCACAGTGCACACACTGGTCGGGAGCGCTGCGGGCCATCTCCGAGTCGGGGCCGTAGTCACCGTCGCGCCAGCGTTGTATCAGCGCCAGCCGGGCCTCCCGGCTGAGCACCCGCAGCCTGCCCAACCCGAGTTCCGGGCTGAGCGCCGCCAGCGCCGGATCCTCCTCGCCAAGGTAACTGGGCACCAGGCGCGGATCATCCGGGTCAGCCGGTAGCAGGTCTCCGACTCCCAGGTCACCGGCCCGAAGTCGCTCCGTCCACGGCAGCCAGGCTGGGGCGACCAGCGCGTCCGGCCCGGGCAACAGCACCACTTCGCTGACCGTGACCGGGGTTCCCGGACCCGCGGAGGCCACCGTGACCGCCCAGCGCCACCCGCAGTAGCCGGGTAGTCCCGCCTCGAACAGGTGGGTGACTGCGCCGTCTTCGGCCTGCGCACCGACATGCTCACCTACTGGACTGTCGCCCGCCTCGACCTGCGCCGCCTGCCGGGCGAGCTCGACGGCCTCAGCGAGGTCGGCTCGCGGCGCGGTAGGGTCGGCAATCACGACTCCCATTGTGCCGCACGGACGTTGTTGTTCGGCAATCCGGCTGGTATTGGTCGCTGCGCTGGTCGTCGCGACTGTCCTGGTGGGCGGCTGCACCACCCGGCAGTCCACTGCGCAGCAGCTGCGCGTGCAGGTTCTGGCTACGCTGCGGCACGACCCGGCGATGTACACCGAAGGGCTGGAGATCCACGACGGCGTGCTGTACGAGGGCAGCGGGCTGGTCGGCCAATCCCGGGTACGGGCCAGCGCGCTGTCCAGCACCGCGCTGCTGCGGGAGGCCACCTTGCCCGCGCCGCTGTTCGGCGAGGGAATCACCGTCGCCGGCGCTGGATTATGGCAGCTGACCTGGACCAACGGCGTGGCCATCGAGCGCGACCCGGCGACACTGGCGCAGCGCCGGCTGGTGACCTACCCCGGTGAGGGATGGGGCCTGTGCCACGACGAGCGCGGGCTGGTGATGAGCGACGGCTCGGACCGGCTGACCTTCCGGGATCCGGTGACGTTCACGGCGTTGGGCCAGCTGCAGGTCCGCTTGGACGGCGAGCCGGTGCGATCGCTCAATGAACTCGAGTGCACCGGTGGTGTCGTCTGGGCCAACGTCTTCCAGACCGACCGCATCGTTCGGATCAACCCCAGTACCGGCATGGTGACGGGCGTGGTCGACGCGTCGGGCCTGTTCAGCCCGCGCGATGAGGGGGACGTGCTCAACGGCATTGCCGCGATCCCGGGCACTGACCAGTTCCTGATCACCGGCAAGCATTGGCCGTCGCTGTTTCGAGTGCGTTTCGTCGCTCAGTAAACGTCCCACTGGACCGCCAGTAGGCCGGATACGGCCCCGGGACTCGACTGGCGGTGGAAGGATGGACGGCGTGAAGCGGCCCGCGTCCTCCTCTGGCGCCGAGCATCCCGGTTCCCGGGCGCGCCGCCGCGCGGGCCGCCGCCGGCGCTGGGTACCGGAAGATGGCCGTGTCAACTGGTCGCAACCCGATCCCCCGCCGGCCCCTGGTCCCGACGCAGGTAGCGGCGAGCGGTGGCCTCCACCGGATGCGTCAGTGCACCAGCGGTGGAGTAGCCGGGATGCCCACGCCTACCGACCCGGCGATCCGCCGCCCCCGGACGACCCCGCGCCTCGTTCGCACAGCGCACCGGGCGGTCCACCACCGCCCCGCAAGATCACCGTCACCCGGGTGGCGGCTTGGCGCAGCAGGCAGCTGGTCGGCGGCGGCGTGCGGCGCTTCCATCAAGCCGCCACAGCCGACGGCGCGGGACGCTCCGGGCTGTCGTCGTTGACCTACGCGGCGATGATGGACTACGCGGCCAGCGCAGCCATCGCCGTCGCCCTGGCCAACACGTTGTTCTTCGCCGCCGCCACCGCGCAGAGCCGGGCCAATGTGGCGCTGTACCTGCTGATCACGGTCGCACCGTTCGCGGTGGTCGCGCCGGTGATCGGCCCGCTGCTGGACCGGCTACAGCACGGCAGGCGAGTAGCGATGGCGTTGTCCTTCGCCGGACGCGCGTTCCTGCTGATCGTGATGGCCGCGCACGTGCACGACTGGCTGCTGTATCCAGCGGCCCTGGGCTTCATGGTGCTGGCCAAGTCCTACGGTGTGCTGCAGGCAGCGGTGATCCCGCGGGTGCTGCCTCCGGAGATCACGCTGGTGAAAACGAACTCCCGGCTCACCGCGTTTGGACTGGTCGCCGCGGGGCTGTCCGGTGCGGGTGCGGCCGGAGTCGCCGCGCTGACCGGATCGCCCGGCGCGTTGCTGTTCACCGCGGTGATCTGCCTGGCGGGGGTGGCGCTGTGCCTGCGGATCCCGTCGTGGGTGGAGGTCACCGAGGGTGAGGTGCCGGCCTCACTGCGGACCGAGAGCCTCGACGCCGTGGGCGCGACGCGGCGCCGCCAACCGATGGGCCGCCAGGTGGTCGTCGCGCTGTGGGGCAACGGGACCGCACGGGTCCTCACCGGGTTCCTCACGCTCTTCGTGGCCTTCGTGGTGAAGGCCCAGACCGAAGGATCGCCGGGGTGGCAGGTGGTGCTACTCGGCATCGTTGGTGCGGCAGCCGGGGCCGGCAGCTTTATCGGCAACGCGGTCGGCGCCCGGATCCACTTTGGACGGCCGGATCAGGCCATTGTCGGATGCGTGGCCGCGGGGCTGACCATGGCAGTACTCGCCGCGCTGGTCGGAGGCATCGCCGTTGCCGCGGCTACCGCGCTGGTCGCGGCGACGGCCAGCGCAATGGCCAAGGTCTGCCTGGACGCGGTGATCCAGCGCGCCGTGCCGGAGGAGTCGCGCGCCTCGGCATTCGGCCGGTCCGAAACCGTGCTGCAGACGGCCTGGGTGATGGGCGGCGCGCTGGGCGTGCTGCTGCCACCGACCTATTGGATCGGCTTCGCATCGGTCTCCGTGCTACTCGCTCTGGGCTTGGCGCAAGCCGTCCTGACCCGCCGCGGCGGATCGCTGATCCCCGGGCTGCGGACCGCCTGACAGGTCAGGGGTCGAGCTCGTGCGCTACCGCCCGGACGACTTCGCCGATCCGTTTGGTGGTGCGGCGGTCGGGGTAGCGGCCACGGCGCAGATCGGGTTGGACCCGCGACTCCAGCAGCCTGATCATGTCGTCGATCATGCCGTGCAGCTCCTCGGCAGGCCGGCGCCGCGCCTCCGCCACCGACGGCGGCGACTCCAGCAACCGCACCGACAACGCCTGCGGGCCGCGCCGCCCGTCGGCCACCCCAAACTCGACCCGCTGACCGGACTTGAGATCGGTCACTCCAGACGGGAGCGCGGTGGATCGCACGTAGACGTCGGCACCCCCATCCTGGGTGACGAATCCGAAGCCCTTGCCCGCGTCGTACCACTTGACCTTGCCGGTCGGCACTGACCTCACCGTTCCCTCATGGAGTACCGCCTGCCGGGGGTGCACGACCAGCAAGACGAACGCGCCCCGAACGCACCCGGGACGCGTGCGTCCCAGCTTACGACTTCCCACCGATTTTCGGGCTGTTCGCGCCACATAGATCCGCCTTAGGCGTACTTACGAGCGGCGAGGTGGGCCAGGCCGAGTAGCTGCACTGAACGTTCCCGCATCTCCACCTTCCGAACCTTGCCGGTGACGGTCATCGGAAACTCCTCCACCAGGTGCACGTACCGGGGGATCTTGTAGTTTGCGAGCTTGCCGGCTGCGAAGCCCCGCAGTGCCTCGGCGGTGAGTTCCGGCGCGCCTGGCCGCAACCGCACCCAGGCGCACAGCTCCTCGCCGTAGCGCGCGTCAGGCACCCCGATCACCTGCGCGTCCAGGATATCCGGGTGGGTGTAGAGGAACTCCTCGATTTCCCGCGGGTAGACATTCTCACCGCCCCGGATGATCAGGTCCTTGATCCGCCCGGTGATGTTGAGATAACCCTCGGCGTCCATCACCGCGATGTCCCCGGTGTGCATCCAGCGGGCCTGATCGATCACCTCGGCGGTCTGCTCAGGCTGCTCCCAGTAGCCCAGCATGACCGAGTAGCCGCGGGTACACAGCTCGCCGGGAGTCCCGCGCGGCACCGTCAGCCCGGTGCCCGGGTCGACGATCTTCACTTCCAGGTGCGGGTGCACCCGGCCGACCGTGGACACTCGCCGCTCCAGCGTGTCGTCGGCCCGCGTTTGGGTGGACACCGGCGAGGTCTCGGTCATGCCGTAGCAGATGGTCACCTCGGTCATGCCCATCCGCTCGACGACCTGCTTCATCACTTCCACCGGGCACGGCGAGCCCGCCATGATCCCGGTACGCAGCGACGACAAGTCATGTGCGTCGAAGTCGGGCTCGGCGAGCATCGCGATGAACATGGTGGGCACCCCGTACAGCGAGGTGCAGCGCTGCTGCGCGACGGCTGACAGGGTCGCCGCCGGCTCGAATGAGGGGGCCGGGTACACCAGGCAGGCGCCGTGCGAGGTGGCGGCCAGATTGCCCATCACCATGCCGAAACAGTGGTACAGCGGCACCGGCACGCAGATCCGATCCGCCTCCGTATAGCCGCACAGTTCACCGACGAAGTAGCCGTTGTTGAGAATGTTGTGGTGCGACAGCGTGGCGCCCTTGGGAAACCCGGTGGTGCCCGAGGTGTATTGGATGTTGATCGGATCATCCGGAGATAATTTTCCCTGCCTGTCCGCCAGCGCCGCCGGATCACCGTCCCGCACCAGTAGCGCATCCCACTCGGGGAGACCGATCAGCACCACCCGTTGCAGCGCGGGGCAGCCGCGGCGCACTTGCTCGATCATCGTGGCGTAGTCGGCGGTCTTGAACGATGTCGCCGCGATCAGCAGCCGGATCCCGGCTTGGTTGAGCACATACTCCAGTTCACTGGTCCGGTACGCCGGGTTGATGGTGACCAGGATCGCGCCGATCTTCGCGGTGGCGTACTGGGTGAACAGCCACTCCGCGCAGTTCGGCGCCCAGATACCGACCCGGTCCCCCTTACCGATCCCAGCGGCCACCAGCCCGTGCGCCAGCGCGTCGACTTCTGCGCGCAACTGCGCATACGTCCATCGACGCTTGCTTGCGCCAGCAACGAGCGCATCGCGGTTTGGCCATCGCTCAGCCGCACGATCAAAGTTATCCCCGATCGTGTCACCCAATAACGGAACGCTCGACACCCCCGACACATACGAGGCCCGCGGTCTCATGGATGCTTGTGCACCTTTCTCTCCCCTGTGCACGCTCTCTAGGATGCTTAAGCACCTTCCTACCCCTGCACGCGGCCCTGTTCATCATCCGGCGGGGCGGTGGAATTAAGTGTTTGTGGGGTAGACGGCGATCTCGGCGGCTTTGACGACGAACCAGACTCCGGCGCCGGTGTGCAGACCGAGTTCGACTGCAGCGGCGGGGGTGATGTCCGCTGCGAGCCCGCCGGCGCCGCGCACCCGGACCAGGGTGCCGTTGGGCTCGACGACTTCGACCCGGTCTTCGATCACGTTGCGGGGGCTACCCTTCGGCGGATCGACGTATACCGCCACCGCGGCGGGCGTGAACACCGCGACTGCCGCGGTACCCACGACCGGTGAGCCGTTCAAGCCGGATAGCTCGGTACCGTCGTGGGCCAGCAGTCCGGACGCCGTCGCGGTACCGGTGACCAGGTTCAGCCCGGCCAGCCGTGCGGCGAAGGTGCTCCGGGGACGGGTGAGCACTTCTCCCGTGGGGCCCTGCTCGACCACGCGGCCACCGTCGAGCACCACCACCCGGTCGGCAAGCATCAACGCGTCGATGACCTGGTGGGTCACGATAAGGGCGACCCGGTCGGCCAGCACCGTTTGCAGCAGCGATCGCAGCGCGGGAGCGTACTCCACGTCCACCGCGGACAGCGGTTCATCCAGCAGCAGCAGCTCAGGTTGCGAAGCCAGCGCTCGGGCCAGCGCGACGCGCTGCGCCTGCCCGCCGGACAGCCGCCCGGGGCGCCGGTCGGCGAACTGGGCGGCGTCGACTTCGGTGAGGTGCCGCAGTGCCGCCTGCCGAGCATCTCGCCGGCCGGCCCCGGTGGCCAGTGGACCGAACGCGACGTTGTCCAGCACCGACAGGTGCGGGAACAGCAGCGGCTGCTGGGCCAGCAAGCCGATGCGCCGCCGGTGTGGCGGCAGTACCACCCCAGCTGCGGTATCGGTGAGGACGCGGCCACCGAGGACAACCCGCCCGCGGTCCGGACGCAGCAGCCCGGCGACCGCGGAGAACAGGGTGGATTTGCCCGAACCATTGCGTCCCAGGACCGCGACCACCTCGCCGGGCGCCACGTGCACCGCCACGTCCAGGGTGAACTCGCCACGTCGAACGACCACCTCGGCGTGCAGCACGGCAGCTCACCGCAACCCTTCCACCGAGCGCGGCCGGCCGACCACGATCACCACGATGGCTACCACGACAAGCAGCAGCGACAGCGCGATCGCCCCATCGGCGTCCACCTCGCGCTGCAGGTAGACCTCCAGAGGCAGCGTTCTGGTCACGCCTTGCAAGCTGCCGGCGAAGGCGATGGTGGCCCCGAACTCTCCCAGGCAGCGAGCGAAACTGAGCACGGTGCCGGACCCGAGGCCGGGTAGCGCCAGAGGAATGGTGATCCGCCGGAACACTGTCCACGGTCTCGCGCCGAGGGTCGCCGCGATCGACTCGTAGCGGTCTCCCCCGGTGCGCAGCGCACCCTCCAGGCTCACCACCAGAAACGGCATGGCGACAAAGGTCTGCGCCAGGATTACCGCCGTGGTGGTGAACGGGATGCGCACGCCGAAGGCCACGTCCAGGACATACCCGGCGAACCCGCTGACGCCCAGCAGGTACAGCAACGCCAGGCCACCGACCACCGGTGGCAGCACGAGCGGGAGCAGGACCACCGAGCGCAACAGTCGAAGCCACGGGACCGTTCCCCGCGCGAGCACGGCCGCCAATGGCCCACCGAGCACCACGCACAGCAGGGTGGACACCGCCGCAGTGCGCAGCGAGAGTTCCAGCGCGGCCAGCGCGGATTGGCTGGTGATCAGCGCGCCGAACCGGGTCCACGGTGCGCGCACGACCAGCCCGATCACCGGCAGCACGATCAGTCCCAGAGCCGCCACCGCAGGCAGCCACAGCACACCGGGCAATCCGGTGTGCACGGTGTGCGGATCCCTGGTCTGGGTCACCCGGGTCGCGGTAGGCCCGGCGTAGGTCAAGCAGCGCCGAACCCGGCGGTGGCGAATTGCTGCTGTGCCGCGGGGCTATGGACGAAGGTCACAAACGCCTCCGCCAGCTGGGGGTGCGGGGCACTCGTGATCGCGGCGATCGGGTAGGTGTTGACGGCCTGGCTCGCCTCCGGGAAGTTGATCTCCTGGACCTTCCCGTCGGCAGTGCGGGCGTCGGTGACGTAGACCAGCCCGGCATCGGCAACACCGGCCTCCACCTTCGAAAGCACTGCCAGCACGTCCTGCTCCTCGCTGGCCGGGCTGAGTTTGACGTTGGTGGCCTTCTCGATCTTCGTGGTGGCGGCCCCACACGGCACCTGCGGGGCGCACACCACCTCGGTGACACCCGGCTTGGCCAGATCGGCGAAGGAATGGATGTTCTTCGGATTGCCCGGGGGCACCACGATGGTGAGCACGTTGGTGACGAACGGCTTCGGCGTGCCGGCGATTTTCCCCTTGTCCTGGACGACCTTCATCTGCGCCTCATTGGCCGAGGCGAACACGTCCGCGGGCGCGCCGTTGACGATCTGCTGGGCCAGATCGGACGAGCCGCCGAAACTGAACCGCAGGTCAGCGCCGGGATTGGCGGCCTCGAACTGCGGCTTCAACTTGGTGAACACGTCCGTCAGGGAGGCCGCCGCAAGCACCGTGACCGGCACCCGCTGCGGGCCGGGAGTGGCGGTGTTGGCACCACCGCAGCCTGCGAGCGCGAGCCCGGCCGCCAGCACGACCGTCATCAACCGCTTCATGCACGTCCTCCTGGGGTCTCAACCATGACCTGGGTCGACTTCACCACAGCCACCGCAAGCACGCCCGGCACGAGCCCCAGTTCTCGTACTGCTTCGCTGCTCATCAGCGAGACCACCCGGTGTGGCCCGCATTGGAGTTCCACCTGCGCCATCACCTGGTCGGCGATCACCTCGGTGACCAGCCCGACGAAGCGGTTGCGGGCCGAGCGGTCCACCATCGACGGGTCGGGTGTGGCGTGCGCCTGCGACTTGGCGAACGCCGCCAGCTCCACCCCGTCCACAGCCTTGCGGCCACCAGCGTCGCGGATCGCGGTCAACTGCCCCGAGTCCGCCCACCGCCGAACGGTGTCATCGCTTACGCCGAACAGCTCAGCAATCTCGGCCATCCGATAGTGCGGCACAAGGTGGAGAATACCTCCGCACGTGAGGGAGACAACCCCATCCCGGCGGTCCGCCAGTCGCCGGTTCTTAACGCGTCGCCCCCGTGATGGTGGCTCTTCAAAGCCGGCCAGCCCCCGGCACAGCGTCTCAAACAGCCGCCAACCAACCGTAGTGTACCGCCGAACCGGCAACGCTTCGGCATATGCGTAGCTTCTCGGGGGAAATGCTCCGGATTTGCGGACTCCAAGCTGCTGACAACTGCTGGGGCCGGGCTTAATGCGCTGGCGACGGTGCCAATGTCGTATCGCGGCTAGCGGAATCAATGGTTGCGAGGAATGCGTTGACAAGTAGCAGTACAGAATTGGCTCAGGTGGTTGCGCGGATGGTTTCGCAGGTGTGACCCAACCCAATGGTGTCGGGGTCGGTGATCCAGACTTGGTCTAGCTGACCCGCCCGAGGAGTGCGATCGGAGGCCCTACCGTGGTGACCGTGCGGTACTTTGCCGCAGCACGTGCTGCTGCAGGCTTGCCCAGTGAAAGCGTCGACATCAGCGATGGTGCCACGGTCGGCGATGCGCTGGACGCGATCGCAGCCCGCCACGGCGAAGGCTTGGGCAAGGTACTCGCCGGCTGTAGCTTCCTTCTCGACTCCGTCGCGGTGCGGGACCGCGCGACACCGTTACCACCTGCAGCAGAGCTGGATGTACTGCCGCCGTTCGCGGGCGGCTGAGCGCGCAGTCCAGGGCGCGATACCGGCACCTGGGGCCGTTCCGGTGCGCGCCGGAACGTGCTCAGGGCGAGTTGACCCATTGCTCGGTGCCGTCGGTGAACTCCTGGCGCTTCCAGATCGGTAGCTGGAGCTTCACCTCGTCGACGAGCGCGGCGCACGCCGCGAAAGCCGCTGTCCGATGGGGTGCGGCCACGGCGCAGGCCAGTGCGGAATCGCCGATCGCCAGTGATCCAATCCGGTGACTGACGGCCAGGGCAAGCACGTCGGGGTACGCCATGGCGATCTGGTAAGCGACTCGTGTGATCACGTCGCCGGCGCTGGGATGGCTGGTGTACTCCAGCGCATGCACCCCGCGACCGCCGTCGTGGTCGCGGACCACTCCGGAGAAGCTCACCACCGCACCAGCTGCTGATCGAGCCACCAGGCGGGCGTGCTCCTCGACGTCGAGAGGGTCTTCGGTGACGGCCGCGCGAAGTACTACGTCTGCGGGCTTGGAGCTTGGCACGGGGGCAGGTGTATGCGCATGGGTGTGCGGGTGGCCGGTTAAGGCCGGCTGCCCGGTTCCGCTGCCAACGTGATCTGCTCCGTGCAACTGTTCGACGGCGTGGTCGAGTACCTGGTCAAGGACCGCCAGGCCGTCCCGGACTCCGCCGGTGGAGCCCGGGAGGTTGACCACCAGCGTCTGGCCGGCCACGCCGGCCAGCCCGCGGGACAGCACCGCGGTGGGCACCTTCGGTAGTCCGGATGAACGGATCGCCTCGGCCAATCCAGGCAGCCGCCGGTCGAGCAGCGGCTCGGTGGCCTCCGGGGTGCGGTCGGTGGGGCTGATCCCAGTGCCGCCAGTGGTCAGCACGACGTCGACGGCGTCCGCGACCGCTCCGGCCACCGCGTCGCGCACCGGCGAGCCGTCGGGTACTACGACGGGGTCGGGCGTTTGATAACCACGTTCGCATAGCCATTTGACGATCACGGGACCGGTGCGATCTTCGTAGACGCCGGCCGCCGCCCGGTTGGATGCGACCACGACCACGGCACGACGGGTCGACGTTGTCATCGGTCCTCCTGGCTGGAGCCGGCCTTGCGGCGGGTGGGTGGGTTTGCTCCCAACCCTATTGTCAGGATGCCGCAGTTTCGGTAGCGCCATGGGCGCCGGTCGATTAGTGGGCTGGCTCGGCATTCGGGCGGGTCCACAATCCGGTCTTCCCGCCCACCTTGCGTTCCACCTGCACCGCGTCGAGTACCGCAGCTGGATCGACCGCCTTGACCATGTCATGCAGGGCCAGGCCAGCGACCGCAACTGCGGTGAGGGCTTCCATCTCCACTCCGGTGCGGTCGGTGGTCCGGACGGTGGCCGTGATGTGAACCTCGCAACCGGTGGGGTGCAGGTCCACGCTGACGCCGGTCAACGAGAGGGGATGGCACAGCGGGATCAGATCGGGTGTTCGCTTGGCCGCCATGACACCGGCGATGCGGGCGGTGGCCAGCGCGTCGCCTTTAGGTAGCTGCTCGGCGCGCAGTAACCGGACTACCTCTTCGGTCGTGCGGAAGATACCGGAGGCCACTGCTTCCCGCGCGGAGACCTGCTTGTCGGAGACGTCGACCATCCGCGCCGCGCCGCGGTCGTCTACGTGGGTCAGTTGTGTCTCGGAGCTCACCAGCTGATCCTACGGCGCGAAACAGCCGGCTCCCGACGGTGCTGTGCCACGCCGGGCGGATCACAGGTTGGTAGCTGTTGGCAGCCGCTCAGAGGTGGGTTTGCGGTACTTGAAGGGCACCCAACGGCCGAGGGGCTGGCACGCGATGCGTGCCAGCCCCTCTAGATGTGCCGGTCGGATCAGTGTGTGACCGGCAGATGCGCCTCTACCGGCTTCGGCTGTGGCGCCTCTTCCTTCGGTGGCCGGTTTTCTTGCTGGCGGCAGCTTGCAGAGGAGATCACGATCTCTTCCAATGCGCCGTGGCCAGCCGTGGGGTTCACCAAGCTGGGGTTGAGAACCTTGAGCGAACTCAGCAGGTCGGTGACTGTGGCGGGAGATCCTGCGGGAGCACCCGACTTGGTATGCGCATCCTGGACCTGAGCCATCGTCGGGACCTTGTACTTGTTGGATGCGATGTTCTGGAACAGGTTCAGGTCCTTGGCTGAGAGGACCGCGTTCCGCTTGTCAGCGGGCAGCAGGGAGATCACCGCAGCGTCGACGGTGAGTTCGTCGCGGTCGCGGTGCTGCCGGTTGAACTCCACCTTGAGGATCGGCGACAGGTTGATCTCTTGCCCAACGGGCGACGACGACTTGCCACCATCGTCGGTCTTGATGATCGAGGAGTCGCCGTGGCCGTTCTCGCAGGTCGCCTCGAGCACCTTAAGCTTCAGCCCGAGGATCTTCACATCGACGGCGGTCGCCTTGGAACGGAACTTCTCCGCCTCGACCTTGAGCAAAGCGACATAGATACCGGCCTTGCCATCAGGCCCTGGTACCTCCAGGAGAGCCTTGCGGTCGTCGGGCGGGGCCTCCACCTTGGGAGTTGGTGCGATCGGCAATAGCCCAGCCGCCGCGAGACCGAATGCCGAGGCGGTGGGCTGTTCGCCAGCAGAGCCGGACAGGGTCCCCAGCAGCAGGGCCGCGACGGCGGTGGCCGCACCCACGCTGGCAGCACTGGCGCCGGCGAGCTTCCTACTGTTCACATGCTGTCCTTTCATTTGTGTCAGTCCTCGTCGATGAGCACTAGCGTCCCCAGGGGAACTTGGATCAACTGGTGGAGCGCATCCCTTGGCACCCGGATGCAGCCATCGCTAGAGCGGGTACCGAAGACATTGGCGGTCGGCCAGGTGTGGATTGCGACGGTTCCCGGGCCGCCACCGAAGCTGTCGAGAGTGGGACTATGAGTGCCCAACGGCAAAATCACCGGCGAGTATCGCTGCGCGGTGTCGCTAAACGAGCCGAGCAGGAACGTCCGTCCTGCCGGAGTGGGCGCAGACTGCTTCCCCGTGCCCACCGTCCAGCCACCTAGGCGCTGGCCCCCCTTGTACAGCTCCATGTTGAGGGAACGAAGGTGGACCCGGATGAGATACGGGGTAACCGCCCGATCGAGTGCAATATCGGTGATCCAGCCGGCCGAACTGTTGGGCCGGGAGGGTAGCAACACCTCGATCCAGCCGGGCTGCTGGGCGATCACCGGCAGCCAGGTCTCACCGATCTGCTGGGGGCCCAGCCTAGCGATCGCGGCGCCGCCGGGGGCCGCGTACACCACGATCTCGCGTTGCGGGTGGATAACGGTGCCGTCGGTTGGCTCCAGTGGACCAGGATCCAGGGGGGCACCGTCGACCAGGGTGTAGGTGGTGCTCTGCGGCAACGCTGCTGGATCTGCCGGGAGCACCGCCGGCGGGATCTTCGGACCGGGGATGGCGGGATGGGGCACCGCCACCGGCGCGGCCTTACGGGTATCGGCGGCGGGAGAGCAACCGGCGAAAGCCGCGATTACGATCGCCAGCACTACCAGCAGGACGCCGCCGATGGCACATGCGATCAGGTAAGGACGATCGCGCAGGCGGAACGATACGGGAGGACGTTGAGCCATGACCTCTGTTGGTGTCGGACGAGCAGAACTGGTTAGTTCGCCCTCCCCGATAGGGCGATCCCGCTCGACCCAACGACGCTGTCACGCCCGCTGGGGCCCGCGCGGTGACGGCACCCTAACGGACCCAAAACGCCAACCCGCTCCCGGCCCCGCAATCAGGTGTCGCTGCGATTGATCTCAGTATGCGGGTGCTCGTAGGGAAGCTCGTCGGCCGGCAGCGGAAGGGACAGCTCACCGAAGGGGGACAACGCACCCTGCAGCGGGGAGGCCAGTTCGCTGACCGGGTGATCCTCCTCCGACCAGCTCGGCCAAGTGGGATCGATGCGGTCGGTGCGCCTAGCCACAGCTGCTCCTCGCTCGGGTCGCCACCCGGCGTCTCGGCCAACGCCAGACAACGCCAGACGGGGTCAACGGTCCTGACTACCGTCCATTGTGCCGGACGCGGCGCGACCACTCGCGGGTGTGACTCATCACAATGTGACCGTGCTGTCTCCGGTGTGTCGCGAGAGGGCCGCAAGGCGGTCGCTACCCTGGAGCAGATGCCCAGCACCACACTTGCTGACTGGCTACTGTCCCGGGACGACGACACGCTGATCGCGTTACTGCGTGCCCGCCCGGATCTCGCCGTACCCGTTCCGGCCGACTCGACGGTGCTGGCCACCCGCGCCGGGATCGCGGCGTCGGTCGCGCGGGCCTGTGACGATCTCGACAGATTCACCTTGGCGGTGTTGTCGGCACTGGTGATAGCCGGCGCGGACGTCACGGCGGTAAGTCGCGAACAGGTGATGCAACTGTTCGGTCGCGACGTGGCCGCCCGGCGACTCCAGCCGGCCCTGGAGACCTTGCGAAGGCGCGCGCTCATCTGGGGCGACGATGACGCGCTCGCGGTGGCGCCGGCGACGCGCCAGGTCGTCGGCCCCTATCCGGGCGGCTTGGGTCGGCCGGCCGCAGATCTGGTCGGCGTCGACCTCGATGCCGTGCTCGCCGAGTTGGCGGCCGACGAGCTGCGGGTGTTGCAGGCGCTGGCCGCCGGGCCGCCGGTGGGTACCAGCCGGGACGCCGCCGAGGCGGTACCGCTGGCCCGGGCTCGGACGCCGGTACAGCGATTGCTGGCCCGCCGGCTGCTGCGACGGATCGACGCCGGCACCGTCGAGTTACCCGCGCAGGTGGGTTTGGCGCTGCGCGGAGACCGACCGCTCGCGTCGATCGATCTGGACGAACCAGCGCTGCGTACGGTGCAGTGCGATCCGTCGCTGGTGAATTCCACGGCCGCGAGCGCAGTGCTCGACCTGCTGCGCCACACCGAGAAGCTGCTCGCCGAATGGTCAGCCGATCCTCCTCCGGTGCTGCGCTCTGGTGGCCTGGGCGTCCGGGAGACCCGGCGAACGGCGCGTGTGCTGGGACTCGACGAGGCCGCCGTCACGCTGGTCGCGGAGGTCGCCGTCGCCGCTGGGATGATCACCAATACCGACGAGAGTCCGGGCGCGCCACTCTGGTTGCCCACCGTCACCGCCGATACATGGCTGGCTGCGCCACCGCAGCGACGCTGGGCCATGCTGGCTCAGGCGTGGCTCGAGCTGCCCCGGCTACCCGGCCTGGCCGCGGCGCGCGACGACAAAGACCGGCCACTGGCTGCGCTGTCCGACGACCTGCGTCAGCCGCGGGCACCTGCGGGACGGCGCCGGATCCTCCAGGTGATCGCCGAGCTGCCGGCCGGCCGCGCCATCCAGCGACCCGAGGACCTCGTCGCGGTGCTCGCCTGGCGGGCGCCGCGCCAAGACAGCCGCCGGCGGGACGAGATGGTCGGCTGGACCATGCAGGAGGCCACCGCGCTGGGCATAGTCGCTCTGGGGGCGCTGTCGTCGGCCGGCCGGGTACTACTGAGCGATGGGGTGACGGCCGCGGCCGCGGCGCTCGTCACCGCGCTACCCGAGCCGGTGAACCAAGTGGTGGTGCAGGCTGACCGCACTGTTGTGGCACCGGGACCGCTGGAACCCGAGCTGGCCCGAGAGATCGGGTTGGTGGCCGATGTGGAGTCAGCCGGTGCCGCCACCGTCTACCGGGTAACCGAGGACAGCGTGCGCCGGGCGTTGGACGCCGGCCGCAGTGCCGCTGACCTCCACGAGCTGTTCCGGACCCGGTCGGTGACGCCGGTTCCGCAGTCGCTGAGCTACCTGATCGACGATGTGGCGCGGCGGCACGGGCGGCTGCGCGGTGGTATCGCCGCCGCCTTCCTGCGGTGCGACGACCCGGCGCTGCTCACCGAGCTTTTGGCGCATCCGGTCGCGGCACGCTGCGCCTTGCGGCGCCTCGCGCCGACTGTTCTGGTCAGTCCCTTGTCGCTGGCGGTGTTACTCGACGAGGTTCGCGGTGCCGGGTTCCTCCCGGTCGCCGAGGGGGTCGATGGCGAGGTGGTCGACCTGCGAGCCGGCGCCCGTCGGGCCAAGGTCCGGGTCCAGCCGGCTCGCCGTACCACCGCGCCACCCACGCCGTCAGCGGAGCAGCTCGCGGCATTGGTGGCGACAGTACGCGCCGGTGATGCCGCTGCCATCACCCCACCCGGACCGGGCGCGCGCACCGGTCCGGTGTCAACGGCTACCACCTTGGAGCTACTACAGGATGCCGCGCACGCCGGTAGCAGTGTCCGGATCGGCTACGTGGACTCCCACGGGGTGGCCAACAGGCGGATCATTCGCCCGGTGAGCGTTGGCGGCGGCATGCTGGAAGGCATCGACCGCTGCGCCGAAGAGCTACGGCGTTTCCCGCTGCATCGGATCACCACCGCGGAAGTCATCGCGGACTGACCGGCACCGCCCTACCGACTCACCAGCGGGAACCCTTCTGGAGTTGGGCCCGTAACTCTGGGGTCAACAACTTGCCGGCGCGGTCGACGAGCAACGTCATCTCATAACCGATCAAGCCGATGTCGCAGCTCGGCGAGGCCAGCACGGCGAGGCTGGAGCCGTCACTGATCGCCATGGTCAACACGATGCCGCGCTCCATCTCCACGACGGTCTGCACCACCCCGCCCGCCTCGAAGCACCGGGCGGCGCCCTGGGTCAGGCTCACCAGTCCCGAGGTGACCGCGGCAAGCTGATCAGCCCGGTCTCGGGG
>JBHELN010000205.1:0-4878 GCA_046263115.1 Pseudonocardiaceae bacterium
TGCGTCGCCGTGCAGTCGGCGTTCGCGGCGGTCGACTCGCCGGCCCGGCGCGCGATCATCCCGCAGCTGGTCCGGGCCGAGAAGCTGCCGGCGGCCAACACGCTGTCCTTTGGCAGCATGCAGCTGACGGTCATCGCCGGGCCGGTGCTGGCGGGGGTCGCGGTGGCCGCCGGTGGCTTCGGGTGGGCGTACGCGATCGACGTCGCATCCTTCGCGGGGGCCTTCTACGCGGCCGTGCGGTTGCCGCCGCTGCCACTGGGTACCGGCGCTCAGCGGGCTGGGCTGGCGTCGGTTGTGGAGGGTTTGCGTTTCCTGGCGGCGCGCCGGGTGGTATCGATGACCTTCGTCGCCGACCTCATCGCGATGATCTTCGGGAGTCCAACGTCGCTGTTCCCGGCGCTGGCCGAGGGCCAGTACGGCGGCGGTGCCAGCACCGCGGGTTTGCTCTACGCCGCACCTGCGATGGGTGCGGTCGTTGCCACGTTGCTGGGCGGGGCGATCGCCCGGGTGCACCGTCACGGGCTCGGCGTGATCCTTTCGATTGCGGTGTGGGGCGTGGCGATCACGCTTTTCGGGCTGGCCTCGACGTTGTGGTTGGGGTTGGGGCTGCTCGCGGTCGCGGGCGCCGCTGACACCGTCAGCGCGGTCTACCGCTCGACGATCCTGCAAGTCGCGACCCCACCCGGAATGCAGGGGCGGTTGCAAGGGGTCTTCATCGCGGTGGTCACGGGTGGCCCGCGGTTGGGTGATCTGGAAGCGGGCGCGGTGGCGACCGCGTTCAGCCCCCCGGCATCGGTGGTCTCGGGGGGGCTGGCGTGTTTAGCCGGGATAGGGCTGCTGGCGCTGGCCGTGCCGGCCTTCGTGCGCTACGGCGCCAGGACCGCTGCCCGGGAGGCGCCAGCTTCATGATCACGGAATGGGTGTCTCCGGCGACATGTCGTGCCGTCTTTGGCACCCAAACAGCGATCATCCTTCGGTGGGCGTAACGCCTGGGTCGGTCGGCGGCTCTTAATCAGCCGTGACAGGCATCGAGCAGGCCGTGGACGTGGTCGTGATCGGCCTGGGGCCCGGTGGTGAGGAACTCGCTTCCCGGCTCGCCGACGCCGGGCTGACCGTGCTGGGAGTTGAGCGCGAGCTCGTCGGCGGGGAGTGCCCGTACTGGGGCTGCATCCCCAGCAAGATGATCGTCCGCGCGGCCGAGACGCTCGCCGAGGCCAGGCGGGTCGACCAGCTCGCCGGTGCCGCGCAGGTGCACCCCGGCTACGCCCCGGTGGCCCAGCGGATCCGCGCCGAGGCCACCGACAACTGGGACGACACCGTCGCCGTGCAGCGGTTCGAAAAGCACGGTGGGCGGTTCATCCGGGGACAGGCGACGCTGGTGGGGCGGCAGCGGGTCCGGGTCGGTGAGACGGTGTTCACCGCCTCTCTAGGAGTGGTGCTGGCGACCGGGAGTGCACCGGTCCGGCCACCGATCCCGGGGCTGGCCGAGGCCGGCTACTGGACCAACCGGGAAGCGATCGAAGCCACCGAGCCGCCCAGCTCGCTGATCATCCTCGGCGGCGGTGCCATCGGTCTCGAGCTGGCCCAGGCGTTTGGCCGGTTCGGGTCAGCAGTCACCGTGGTGGAAGGCGCCGATCGGCTGGTGCCGGCCGAAGAGCCGGAAGCCAGCGCGGTGATCGCTGCGGTGTTGAAAGCTGAAGGGGTGACCCTGCGCACCGGGCGGCGCGCGGTCGCGGTGGCCAGGTCCCGGCACCGCACCACCGCCGAGCTGGACGACGGCGACACGGTCGAGGCTGACCAGCTGCTGGTAGCCGTCGGGCGGCGCCCCAACCTGCGCGGCACCGGGCTGGCGTCGGTAGGCCTGGACGAGTCAGCGCACGCGGTGACCGTCGATAGCCGGATGCGGGCAGCCGACGGGCTGTGGGCGATCGGCGACGTCACCGGTATCGGCGCGTTCACCCACCTCGCCGTGTACCAGGCCCGTATCGCCGCCGACGACATCCTCGGCGTGCCCGGATCTTCCGCCGACTACACCGCGCTGCCGAGGGTCACCTTCACCGCTCCGGAGATCGGTTCGGTGGGGCTGTCCGAGGCGGCTGCCCGCGCGGCCGGGCTCGACGTGCGCACCGGCAGCGCGCCGGTGTCGGCGTCGAGCCGGGGCTTCATCCACGGTCCGGGCAACGATGGGCTGATCAAACTCGTGTGCGACGTCGACCGCGACGTGCTCGTCGGCGCCACGTCGGTCGGCCCGCGTGGGGGTGAGGTGCTGTCCATGCTCACCCTCGCGGTGCACGCTCGGCTGCCAGTCACCACCCTACATCAGATGATCTACGCCTACCCGACGTTCCACCGCGGGGTGCTCGACGCCCTGGCGGACCTGCCTGCCTGAGAAGACGAGGTGGCTGGCGATGCATTTCACCAACCTGCTGATCATCGTGGTGGTGGCGTTCGTCGCGCCGTTGGTGGTCAACGCCGTGCCCGCACTGCGGGTGCCCTCACCCGTGCTGGAGATCGTGGCCGGGATCGTGCTCGGCCCCTCGCTGCTGGGTTGGGTGTATGTTGACGCGCCGGTCCAGGTGCTTGCCCTCATCGGCCTGGCGTTCCTGCTTTTCTTGGCCGGTCTGGAGATCGACGTACACAAGCTGCGCGGGCGGCCGCTGACCCTCGCGCTGACCGGTTTCCTGGTGTCCTTCGCGATTGCCGTCGGTGTCGCGCTGCTGCTGGCGGCCGGCGGGTTCGCCTCGGCCCCGTTGCTCATCGCGATCATCCTGTGCTCCACGTCGCTGGGGCTGGTGGTTCCGGTACTCAAAGATTCTGGGCAGGCCTCCGGCTCAGTTGGGCAGCTGATCATCGCTGCGGCGTCGATCGCTGATTTCGGTGCGGTGATCCTGCTGTCTCTGTTGTTCTCGGAAGAGTCCACCGGGCTGCCTGCGCGGCTGTTGCTGCTGGCCGGCTTGGCGCTGGTTGCAGTGCTGCTGACAGTGGCGCTGATGCGCGCCGGGCGCAGCGCCCGCGCCGACCGGGTCTTCCAGAAGCTGATGGACACCACCGCGCAGATCCGGATCCGGTTCGCGACACTGCTGCTCGTCGCGTTCATCGCGCTGGCCCAGGGATTGGGTTTCGAGGCGATCCTCGGCGCCTTCCTGGCCGGGGCGGTACTGCGGTTGATCGACGCCGACGCCGCCACCGTGCACCCACACACCGAGGTCAAGCTCGACGCGATCGGCTACGGGTTTTTGATCCCGGTGTTCTTCGTCACCAGCGGGGTGATGTTTGACGCCAAGGCGCTGTTCGCGTTGCCCTCGACGTTGCTGGCGGTTCCGCTGTTCCTGGCCGCGCTGTTCGTAGTGCGGGCGCTGCCCGCGCTGCTGTACCGCTCCCAGCTGGGCATGCGGCGCACCGTGGCGGCTGGTTTCCTGCAAGCGACCTCGCTGCCGTTCATCGTCGCGGCGGTGCAGATCGGGCAACATCTCGGGGTGCTGCCCGCCGCCTCCGGCGCCGCGCTGATCGCCGCCGGGCTGGTCTCGGTGTTGCTGTTCCCGGCGATCGCGCTGGCTGTCATGCGCCCCGCTCCACCCGCGGCCGCAGCTGTCCCCGACCCCACTCCCACCCAAGCCGCCGCCTAGCTGGTCGCCGGCCATCTTCCTGCTCTCAGGAGGGTGCCTATTTCAGATAATGGGCATCCTGCTTTCAAAGGCGATGGGGGTGGCCGCGCTGGGACGGATCCGGGTGCCAGGCTGCGAGCTGATCTACGACGAGCTGGGCACGGGCGAGCCGCTGGTGCTCGTGCACGGTACGGGAGCGCAGGCCTCGACCTGGCGCGGCGTGGTCGGCGACCTGGCTGCCGCTGGTTACCGAGTCATCGCTTATGACCGGCGTGGCTTTGGGCGCTCGACCCATCGCCCGGTGCGCGACTATCGGGTCCACGTGGCCGACCTGGCAGTGGTCATCGAAGGTGTCGGTGCGCCCGCCTACGTTCTTGGTTGGAGCTCTGGGGGCAACACCGCGCTCGCGCTTGCCGTCGAGCGGCCGGATCTATATCGCTCTTTGGTGATCGCCGAGGCGCCCTGGCACGGTCTGCGGGCTGCTACCCCTGACCTTGTCGCCGTGCTCGGGCGGGCCAAGCTTTCCCAGCTATGTGGGCGCCGTCGTGAGGCCGCGGCGATCTTCTTTCGCTGGGTGTCGGGACTGCGCGATGGCGGCAACGGTTTCGACCGCCTCCCGGCAGCTGAGCAGAAGGTGCTGCTCGCGAACTATCGGCCGGTCCTTCAAGAACTCGACCCGCACCCGTTCGGGGTGCTCATGGAATACATCCCGACAAGAAAGGTGGCCACGATCCGGGTGCCGATTACCTGGTTGCTCGGCGTGGACACTCGCAGCGAGTGGTTCCGCAGGGCGCACGCCGGTGTCGTGCGCGCGGCGCCGAGCATCCGCACCGAGCACATTCCGGGAGCGGGACATTTTGCGCCCCTTGACAGGCCGGCGGAGTTCGCCGCCGTCGCTCTACATGCGATCCGCTCACCTAAATCGGACTTTTAACTCATGCGCACGTGCACCTCTAAGTCCCGTGACAGCCGTGGTGTCGAACTCGGCGACAGCAGACGGATCCGGCGGCACAACGCGGCTAGGGCAGGTAACGCTGGAACCACTCGATGGTGGCCACCCAGGCGGCCTCGGCCTGCGTCGCGTTGTAGCGCGGGCCGGTGTCGTTGTGAAACGCGTGGTCTACTCCGGGGTAGACGGTGATCTGGTACGGACGGCCAGTCCGGCGCAGCTCTTGCTCGATCTCATCCTTGGTGCTGGTGATCCGGGTGTCGCGTTCGGCGTAGATGGCGAATACCGCGGCCGGGGTGGTGGCCAGCCCAGCCAGGTTCTTCG
>JBHELN010000206.1:0-4111 GCA_046263115.1 Pseudonocardiaceae bacterium
CACCATCCCGTGGTGCGGATGTGGATGGGCTATCCCGAAGCCGTCGCGGCGTACGGGCTGGCGGTGTGCGACGAGTGGGTGCGCCGCGGGTGGGCCGACACGTGTGCAGCCACCATCCGGAGCGATCTCGCAGAGGCCGGCCTGCCATCGCCACGCGGCCAGGCCGAGCTAGCGCGCGTGGGCAACTTGCCGGGCTGGCTGGGCGACCGGCGCCTACACCGCAGCCATCAGTCCGCGTTGGTGCGCAAGAACCCGGATTATTACCAGTCTCTGTTCCCCGACGCCGATCGCGAGCAGCCCTACTTTTGGCCCGCTACCGTGGAATAGCAATCACATAATCATCAACCTGACCCATCCCGACATGGCGACATATTGAGCCTGTGCACCGTCTTGACGGCGATGTGTCTCCATGTCGGATCAGGTGAGTGGAGGGGGGAGTTCCTGTGGAGCGCGGGAAGCGCCGGAGCTGGCGGTTAATGGTGGTGGGTGCGCTTGTCGTTGCGCCGCTGGCTGCCTGCGGTGGCAGCACTACTACGCAGGCGCAGCGGGTGGTCACTATCAGTGACCTCCAGCACAAGGCGTACTTCTACCAAGGGAACTATCTGGGACGGACCATCACGGTCAGCGCCAGAGTGGACGACGTGCTCGCACCGCGCGTGTTCGAACTGTCCGACGACCACTACCGCGACGAGAAGCTGCTGGTGGTCACTGATCAGCCGGTCGACGTCTCAAAGGATGAGGCGCTACGGGTGACAGGAACCGTGGGCCAGCTCCACCGCTCGGTGCCCTCGGAGCGGGTGCCCTACATCCAGCAGGATCTCTACACCAGGCACGAAACCGACGCCTACCTCTACCACGCGACTATCGAGTCATTGCCCGCGAGCTAGCGGGCCGGCAAGCGGCTCCCTGACCGTCAGCTGACGGTGAAGGTGATCTGCTCCTGCGCCCGGCGGCAGAGGTAGTCGACAATCACCGTTGGGTCTTGGTCTTGCTTCTGCGTCTGGCAGGAATACCCGGTCGGCGTGCCGTAGGGCGCATCCAGATGGTCTTTTGCCAAGGCGGCAACGTCCCGCGCAATGTCGCAGCTGGTGTCCATCGCCTCGATGCCGGAGGCTTCGCTGTCCGGTCCGTTTTCCGGTCTGACGAGCACAACGCTGCCGCACTCGCGCTTGTCCGCGGGCGGGCGGGGCGGATGCTTGATCCGTATGACGGTCCGGGCGTCGGTGTTGTCCACCTCAGGATTGAGATCGCCCTCTCCCTTGACCCCGATTCCGAGCACAGTTTCGCCCTTGGAAAAAGCCAGGACCCGAACCTCAGCGACCGAAGGCAGGTCCGCAGGCACTGGTTTAGCATCACCCAGCAGGGCAGGGTCGCCCAGCAAGGCAGGCGATACGGTGACGCGCAGCGCTTGGGTCCCGGCAAGCTGGACCATGTCGTTGGAATCGGGGAGGCGGACTTTCCCGTCGTCGCTTTGCTCGATGCTGGTGAGGGGAACTTCGCTGCCCGGCTGGAACCGCAGCACCACCTTGTCGAACTTGTCGTCCTTGTCGTCGACCTGCGCGCTGAGTCCGAGCAACCGCGGCAGTTGTTCGTCGATGCTCGAACAGCCTGGTGGCGGCGGTATCGGTGGTACCGGGGCTGCACCGACAGGTGCGGTGAAGACTTGCGGAGGCCTGCCGTTCGCCGGCAGCGGGCAGTCTTCGCGGGGTTTGTCCGGGTTCTCCACCCGTAGCTGGAGCCGCAGCTCACCGGCCCGGGCGAAGGTGAACACGACGGGGTAGGTAAGGCCGGCGCGGATCGCGGTCGTCAGGCCGGTCAGCCGCAGGTCGACCGACGTTGTGTCGGGCAGGGTGACGGCGGCGACCGGCTTGGGGTAGCCGGCGGTCAGCACATGGCGACCGGGGATCGCACCGTCGCCATCGATGACGCCGCCGCCCGCGATCGGGCTGCTCACCGACACCAACCGGTCCGGGGCGGTCCCCTCATTGACGATGGTCGCCTGCACACTGACCGACTCACCAGGCCGGTACACAGCGCTGGCCTCGATCGGGCCGCGGAACTCGAACAAGGCATCGCTGAGCACGATGTCACCCACACGGCCCCCGGAAGTGCCGCTCGGCTGGAAGGTCACCTCGTTGCCCCGCGCCCGCCCGCACCCAGCCAGCAACGCGATCACCGCCACCAGCGTGGCGACCAGCACCGCCGTGCGCCGCCGGGTCACCCGCAACAGCTCAGCCGTGGCCGCCTGATGGGCCGGCATGCTCGCCCCCCTCCTCGGGCACCGCGACGCTGCGATCGACCCGGGCCCCGCCGTAAGCCATGGGAATCGGGCGGCCCTCGTGGTCGATTCCGCCCGGTGGCTGGCGTAGCTCGACGAACACTCCCTCGGGAAGCTCCTGTAGCAGGCCGGTCCGGATGCCGTGTTCGAGCACATCACGGTCCGCGCGCTGCAGCCCGACGCAGATCCGGTGAGTCAGGACATAGGCCAGGGGTGGCAGCACGAATACCGCGGCCCGCTCTCCCCACCTCATCCACTCGAACGGGACGTTAAAGGCGATCGCGAAGACGTCGTCGGCTCCAGCCACGAACAACACCAGGTAGAAGATGATCGCCATTGCGCCGAGCGCGGTGCGGACCGGATTGTCCCGCGGCCGCTGCAGGAGGTTGTGCAAGCCGCGGTCCTTGGTGAACCGCTGCTCCAGGAATGGATAAGCGAACAGCAGGAGAAACATCAGCAGCGGTATCACCAAACCCGGCCAGAACGGCGCCGGTACCGTGTATTGCCCCAGATGCAGGTCCCACGGCGGGAACATGCGCAGCGCCCCGATCATGAATCCGACGTACCAGTCCGGTTGCACTGCGCTGGAACTGCCAGCCGGCGTGTAGGGCCCCCACAGGAAGATCGGGTTGATCTGGAACAGCGCCCCCAGCAGCCCGAGTACGCCGAAGACACACAGCGCGTTGGCCAGGGTCTTGGTGCCGAATCCGGGGACCGCGCGCTCGCCCACGACGTTGGACTCACGCGCGCCCGGCCGGGGGTACTGGGTGTGCTTGAGGTACCACACCAGCCCGAGGTGCACCGCGATCAGCGCGATGATGATCCCGGGCACCAGGAACACGTGAGCCAGGAAGAACCGGGAGATCCACAGATCACCCTCGAACTCGCTGCCGAAGATTATCCAATGCAGCCAGGTGCCGATCACTGGAACTGAGAGGATCAGCCCGGAGATGATTCGTACCCCCATGCCGGACAGCAGATCGTCGAGCATGGAGTAACCCATGTAGCCTTCCACCAGCGAGATCATCAGCAGCGCCACGCCGGTGACCCAGGTGAACTCACGCGGCTTGCGGTAGGCGCCGGTGAAGAAGTTGCGGAACATGTGCAGCACGATCGAGGCGACGAAGACCAGCGCAGCCCAGTGATGCACCTGGCGAATGAACAAGCCGCCGCGTACCTGAAAGGACAGATGCAGCGCCGATTCGTAGGCCCGGGACATGTGCAAGCCGCGCGCGTTGACGTATTCGCCGTGGTAGACGGTATCGGTGGTGTCCGGGACGAAAAACAGCGCCAGCACGGTTCCGGAGAGCACCAGCGTCACGAAGGAATACAGCGCCAGCTCGCCCCAGAAGAACGAATAGTGCTTGGGGAAGACGTGCGAAGACTCCTTGCGGACGGCCCCTGCAAGGTGGAAACGCTCATCGAATCCCGCCACGACGCGCTTGGCGATGGAGAGTTTGACCTTGCCGTTTCGGCTCACCACTGCTGGCCCCCCTCGGCGAGTACGGCGCGACGCTCCTCACGGCTGATCCAGTTCCAGGTGATGGCGACCGCGACCACCCCCATGGGGAGCATCCCGACGATCATCGACAGGCCCCCGGGGCTGTCGCCGACGGCGACGAGCCACACCCCGGCCAGGTCGAGGAGCGGAAGCGCCAGGTACAGGTACAGCATCCGGCCTGCGTCGGGCAGCCGGCGCCGGAACCCGAGGATCGGCGCCCAGAACAGCACCGCGCCGACGAGCAGCGCGAGGTGCGTTGCTGTGTCAAGCAGCGGCGGGACCGGGCCACGGCTGGTGTACACGGTGACGGCGGCGTGCAGCGTGACGAACCC
>JBHELN010000207.1:0-7862 GCA_046263115.1 Pseudonocardiaceae bacterium
GAGGCCGACGAGTGTCGAGGTCGGTCCAGGAGGGCACATGGCGACTGGTCATCGGCGTGCGCAGCGTGGAGCTGGGCCCAGCGGCGTGCCACCGGGCGGCGACAGTGCTTCGTCAGACGTTGACGACACGACGGCGGCCCCCGACGCCGCCGTGGTCACGACCGAGGATATCGATTGGCTGGTCGGGCGGCTGCAGGCAATGGTCACTGCCAGTCCTGCTGTCTGGGCGGGTCGCGGAATGACGTTACTGCAACTCATCGCGCTGCATTTCATTGGTGCCCTGGCACCGGCCACCCTCACCGACCTGGCCCATGTCCTCAATACCAACCTGCCCGCCACCTCGGCCATGGTCGATCGGCTGGTCCGGGTTGGGCTGGTGTCCCGCGGACCGGACCCGAAGGACCGTCGACGTGTCCAGCTGACCATCACCCCCGCCGCCGAACCGATAGTCGGAGACACCGACGCGAACACCGCCAGACGTCTCATGGCAGTGCTGCACGGCATGAGCAGTCAGACCCGCCGCCCACTCCTCGACATCCTCATCGACACCGTACGACGCTCCGCCGAATGACTCTGGACACGCCTGTCCAGATCCGCTGTGTAGCCGCGCCAGGGTTTCGGAGGGCATCTCACACTGGTCCGGGCAATTATCGCGGCTGACCAGCACTGGGACTGGTAAGTCGCTAGCATTGACCAGACCGGTTATGTAGCTAGCCGCTTCACAGCACATGCTGGATGGGCAGCACCGCTATCGCTGTGTCGGTGTCCCACCGTGCTCGCGCGGCGCGAACCGCGCGGTAGCTCTCTGGCCGCAGCAAACATGCTAGGAGTGCGTGCGTGACCGGGAAATATCAGCATGGTGGTGTCCGTCGCTGCGGTGGGACCGGTGACGGTGTGACGCTGATCGATCCAGGATGGACCTCGGAGCAGTCCTTGACGGTGACCGCGCTGCCCTCCTCGGTGGAGGGGGTGTTGGTGCTGCGGGTGGTCGGTGAGGTGGACCTGGCCACCGTGGGGCACCTGCGGGCACAGCTACGTCACTACATACCCAGCAAGTACCGGGGGGTGGTTTTAGATTGCACCGGGGTGCCATTCCTGGCCGCGTGTGGGATTGGCCTGTTAGTCGAAATGGCCGAGCAGGCCCGCGCCGAAGGGATGACGCTGCGGCTGGTAGCCCGAAGCCGACTTGTGCAAAGGGCGCTCGAGCTCACCCTGGCAGACCTGCTGATATCTGGGGCTAGCACGGTGGCTGAGGCGGTGGCGCAGTGCGCGGCTTTAGCCCGGCATCGCCGGCGGACGGCGTCACAACGCCTGCCCGCCAACGCAGGGTCCGGGAGGCTTGCGCTGGATCTAGGCGATGAACCCGCCGCAGTGGGGGCAGTATGGAGCAGCACGGCCTGCGCTGCCTGCTCGAGCCGATGCACGGTGGTCGACCCAGCCCAGCACGAGTAGCCGATCGGTGCGCGGTCGGCGCCGACGTAGCGTGCCCGCTCCCGGATGATGACGATCTCGTACGGAGTGTGTGGATGAAACGCCGGGGCCACTGGCGGCGCGCACACGGTGACGCGGGCGCCGAGATCCGCGCTGCCCGCTGGCGGATTCTTGAGGACTTAAAGCCTGGGCGGGTTTAGTGAACCGATCGCCGGTCATCAGCGCGAAAGGCGTCCCCGGGACCCAGTATCCGATATGTCTCCATGTCGGGACCCGGCCCGGGGATCGCGTGAGAGGAGTTGGTTAGCTGACGCAGGGCAGTGAGGTAGCCATCGGCGCTACGTCGGGTGCAGTCGGCGAGGCGGGGTTGAACGGCTGGCCGGCTGGGTCGGTGAGCCCTGCCACGAATTGCTGGACCTGCACGGGATCAACCTGCACCGCATCGCCGTCGGGGGTCGGCAGGTCGATTCGACCGGTCGGGATTGTCCGGAACTCGATCGATCCCTCGCTCATCGACTGGACCTGTTGGAGCAGCCCGGTGAGGTTCCAACCAGGGTCGATGACGACGTAGCGCACGATCGCCTGGCGCAGCGCGGCCACTGCGCCGGGGTTGGCCAGCACGTCGCCGGACAGCAACCGGTGGGCCAGCCCGGACAGGTAGGCCTGCTGGCGCAGGATGCGATCCAGGTCGCCGTGGGGCAGGCCATGGCGCTGCCGGACGAAGGCCAGCGCCGCGGCGCCGGACACGGTCTGCGGACCGGCCGGGAAATCTGCACCCGTGTAGCTGTCCTGGACCGGGGCGGCCAGGCAGACCGGGACGCCGCCCACCGCTTGGGTTATCTCATAGAACCCGGCCAGGTTGATCTCGGCGTAGTGATCAATGGTGACGCCGGTGAGCTGCTCCACGGTTTGCACAAGTTCGCGGTCCCCAGCCTGGCGGGCCAGCCGATCCAGCTCGGGTCCGCTGATGTCCTGGGCCACGAGCGCCGGCTTCGCGGCGAACAGCCCGCGTTGGTAGGCGGAGTTTATTTTGTGCGCGCCGAAACCCGGCACGGTGACATAGGAGTCCCGGGGGATGGATACCGCGACGGTCGGCTGCGCCGGCTGGGCCGGAACGTGCACCAGGATGAGGGTGTCGGTATTGAGTTCGCCACTGTCGCCGCCGGCGTGCACGCGGCCAGCACCTGCGGCGGCAGCGGGTTGCCCTGGGCGTCGGTGCGGCTGTCCAGCCCGACCAGCAAAACATTCAGCGGGCCGAGGGCAGCGGCGGGGTCGGCGCGGCGGGCGTGGTCGGGACGGTCGAGCACCGCCGAGGTTGTCAGCGAGGCGTCAAGCTGCCGCGATAGCGTCCAGGCACACCCGGTGATGACCAGCACCGCAGCGGAAATGAGGGCCAGCCCCGTCCGGCCTACCCATCGCAGCCGCCGCCGCAGCGAGCCGGCATCGGTGACAGGATGTTCCAATCCCTGCCCACCTCTCCGGTCGGTATCCTCCGGAAGGGCTACCCTGTTGCGAAGGTTGTTACACCATGTTGAGAGCGGCAAGAGCCTTGGTGGATTGTCAGTAGGTAGGGCAGGTAGGGTCAGCGATCGGCTCTTGACGCAGTGTCACTGGTGTGCGTGATCAGCAACACGTAGGGGATCTGGTGTTGCGCGATGACGACTTCGACGGTGGAACCCATCACCGCGACACCGTCGTTGGGCTGGTCCACCGCGCCCATGACCACCAGGTCGTAAGAGTTCTCGTGTAGTTCAGCCCGTAGCTGCTCCACCGGGTCCCCGACCCGGATCTCCTCATCAATCTGGACGTGGAGTGGGGCAAGGAGGAAGCGCAGCGCCCGCAGGTGCGCGATCGCTGGGGACTGCTTCACGGCTGTGCGCCGCCGCTCCAGGGCCTGCTTGAGCTGCGGGTTGACGACGTGCAACAGCACCAGTTCTGCGTTGCATGATTTCGCCAGGTAGGCCGCGATCTCCGCGGCGGCGCGCGCCTGGGGTGTGCCGTTGGTGGGAACGAGGATCCGCTTGATCCTTTTCCAGGGCAACGCGTGGTCACGGCCGGCGACCAGCAGCACGTCGGGCTGTGCGGCATCGACAAGGCGGTTCTGCAACGGGGACAGCGCGCCGGGCACGTCAGTGTCCAGCGGTGCGCCCAAGGCGAGTAGATCATGCCCACGGGCGGCTTGGAGCACCTCCTCGACCATGTCGCCGGGCTGCGTGGTGCGCAGTTGACTCAGCCGGACCCTGCCGATTTCGCTGGTGCTGGCCAGCGTGCTCAGCCCGTGCCCGACGCTTTCCTCGTCATCTGCGCCCGGTATGTGCAGCTGGGTGACGTCGACGAGTCGATCCCGGGCGTCGGCGATGCGAGCGAGGCGGTCGAACACGTCAGCGGGCAGGATGGCCGCAGCTCGGGTACGAAGGGAATGAGAACCCGTTCGATGGCGGGCAGGTAGGAGCGGCGGTCAGCCTCCTCGTGCGCGAGCCGCTGCCGTTCCTCCGGTGACATGGCAAGCCGGTGCCGCAGCGCTCGCAGGACGCTCGGCCCGGCCAGCACGGTGATCAGGGAGACGATGGCGTACTCGGTGTAGGTCTGCACCGAGATGACTCCGAGCTGCTGGCCGAGGATCGCCACCAGGACGTCCGTGCCGCCCTTGACGGACATCCCGGCTGCGACCAGCCACGTCTCGGCGCCGCGCAGGCCACCAAGTCGGGCGCCCAGCGCGACCGGCAGCACCTTGACCAGCGTGGCGACGACCAGCAGGGCGAGCATCTGCAGCGCCGCGGTGCGGTTGATGATCTGGCTTAGGTCGACCCGGGATCCGGCGAGGACGAAGAAGATAGGTGCGAACAGCCCAATGGTCAGGGACTGGATGCGGGTCAGCAGCGCGGTGTTGGTACGCGGCGAGCGGCTGAGCAGGATGCCGACGATGAACGCGCCGAGCAGTGGGTGCAGGCCGAGGGCGGCGGTGCCGGTGCCTGCGGCCAAGGTGAGAACGACAACGGCCGTGACCGGGGCGTCTGCGATCCGGGATCGGTCGGCGGCGAAGCGCATCACCGCGGGCACCACTCGGGCGCCCACGGCGTAGGCACTAACGAAGACTGCGGCTGCCAGAAGCAGGCTGCGCGCACCCGATAGCAGCGGAGAGCCCGACTTACTGGCAGCTGCGGACACCAGTACCCAGCACGCCACCTCGGTAGCCACCCCGCCGGCGAGGATCACCTGGGCATAGCGGCGCCGGTTTTCGCCCGCTTCGATCAGTAACACCGTTACCACACTGACCGCCGTCACCGACAGCACCACGCCGAGGTAGAGCGCCGCGCGCTGATCGCCCACCCCTAGCCACGGACCAAACAGCACACCGGCGAGCACCGAGGGGACGATCGCCATCACCGCCACCCACAGCCCCGGCCGCAGCTCTCGGCGCAGCAGCCGCAGGTCGACCTCTAAACCGGCGATGAGCAACAGCAACACGGCGGCCAGGTTGGATACCCCGGCCAGCGCCGTTCCATTCTGCTCACCGGTGTGTAGCGCGTGCTGAAGGCTTGGCCACACAGCGCCGAGCACCGAGGGTCCGAGTAGTACACCCGCGGCGAGCGCACCAAGCACCTCCGGCTGTCCCGCTCGCCGCGCCACCTCACCCGCTGCGCGACCCACCAGCAGCAGTAGGGCCAGCACACCTAGGAACGCGACCAGCTCAGATGCCTCCACCCGCCCCGGGTACCCGCGGCAGGTTCACCCGACGCCATCGGCGACATCACAGTGGCCTGGAACGACAGTGGCCTGGAACGCCCGCGCCGTGGGTGATTGACCGCGAGCTTCGACTGGTTTGGGTCCAGCGCTGGTGGGTAAATCAGAAGCCGATGCCGCGACGAGCTTGGGCCGCCTGGTCGATTGGGGGCTGGGGAGGAATGGCCTGTGACGAACTCGGCCGACTCGTCTGACTGGCAGATGAAGCCACCGGCTGCTGAATCTTCGACTTACTCATTGGACCCGGCCACTGCGGGTGATCACAGACCAGCAGACAGCTTGACGCTGTACGCTCCCGCCCAGCTGCTGGGTCTCAGCGTGCAGCATTACCCGACTGTGGGCATCTGCGTCCTGGTGGTGGAGGGGGAACTAGACCCGCTGACTGCGCCGCTGCTTGAGCAACGCCTGCGCGAACAGTTGGTCGCCGAGCCGGCGCATTTGATTCTGGACCTGGAGTCAGTGCGTTTTCTGGGGTGTAGCGGATTGAGTTGTCTGCTGGACGCCCGCGAGCTGGCCGGGGCTAGTGGGTCGCAGCTGCACCTGGCAGGTTTGATCACCCGGGTGATCGAGCGCCCGGTGAGGATCACCGGTCTGGTGGGACTGTTCAGCACCTATCCCACCCTCATTCACGCCGTGATTGAACTGGCGGACCGCACAGAGGTCACCGTGTCAGACTGCGTGACACCGGTTGTGGTCCTGACCGCGATTTGGTGCTGCTCGGTCGGCATCACCTGGACGCTGGAATTGCGTCAGTTCGGCCGCGACTCGAGGCCGGGTGCGCTCGTGGACTGGATCAGCTCCGGCGTGCCCGTTACCCAACCGATGCCAGACACACTGGCCTCGGAGCTGCTTGCCGCACGCGGGCTGTCGTTGTTCCGGGATCCGTTCCCGGGGTCTCCGAGCGGCAGTCGGCACCGCATTGGCTACGTGTCTGCCGAAGCCGAACTGATCGCGCTGGCGCACCTGGTGCGGGAGGACGCCGCGCAGGCTGGGGTGCACCCGGTGATGCTGGCCGCATGGCAGATGGCCGGATTTTCCACCGCTGCTGCTGCGGGTTGGATCCGTGCGGGATGTCTCTTCCCCAAGTGACGCGGCTCGGCTGGATCAGGTCCGGGGCGTTTGTCCACGTTTGTGGCCGGTGAAATACCACGTTCGATGATATTCGATCAATCTCTGTTGAGGCTGCCGATTCCTAGCGATCCCTCCGTCTTGGCGGCGCTGTGGCTGGCTCCGTCGTTGTGGTTGGCTCCGTCGTCGGATGTGGCGATTTCTGCTTCGACCTCACGAACGTAGACCTCGGGGTCCTTGTCCACTGCTGTGACACCAGCGAAATGCGTGGCCTCGAATTGGGCGAAAGCAACGGCCAGGTCGTGGCGCAACTGGAGCGCGGCGTGGCGGCGGAAGTCGGTCAGCCCCTCACGCTCTTCTTCGGCCATGTGGTCGCTGTTGGCCTCGTTGGCCTTGCCGATCGCGCCGTACCAGCCCGCGCTGCCCACCTCATGATCGGCAACTGCCGCGACCGCATTGCGGATGTCGTTGTGATCGCCGATCGCGTCTTTGGTCTCCGCCTCCGGATCGACGCTGTCAACGCCTTCGCCGACCCGCAGCAACTCTGGGTAGAACAGTTGCTCCTCAGCCTCGGCATGCACTTCCAGGAATGCGGCGAGCCGGTCCCAGACAGCCTTCAAAGCGGTGGTGTTGGTGGGATCGATCTGTTCGAGGATCGCGAACAGTCGTCGCTGCTCATGGTGGTCATCGAGGATCAGCTGGGTGATATCCATGGCTCTCCCATCGCCGCGAGCGGGGAACACAACAGTCCCAGCGCGCCTTCAGGATTCCCCGCAACGGCTAGAACCAACCGTCCCGACCGTGTTCGACCTATGACTTCGCTGGCGGTGGAGTGCACCAGGGCGATCGGTGCCGGTGTGGCGCTGGTGGTCGATCAGGACCGACCACCAGCGCCGCAGCGGTGGATACCCTTTGGAAGCTGATCACCTGTGGTATGAGCCTCAATGAGGCCCCATGGCTTACGGCTTGGGCCCCACGGACCTCTTCTGAATCCTTCCGGGGATTCATGTAGCCGGCATGATCGTTCGCGTTAGGACCGGGTTAAACCGGGAATACCATCGCAGCTAGCGCTGCACCAAGCGGCAATTGAGAATAGTGAGGTGAACTCGGATGATCGTCGCAATCGAGCCCTTGGGCCGGGCCGATCGCTCTGCGCAGAATATCTCGGGCACCGCTGGTAAGCGGAGCATGCCGATGGACGCATACCGGGACGGGGATCAGCTGATCGTGCAGCTTGACCTTCCGGGCATGGAGCGCGATTCGATTGAACTTGACGTGGAGAACAACGTCTTGACCGTGAAGGCGCACCGGCCCCGGCAGCAGATCGAGGACTCACAGTGGTTGGTGTCCGAGCGGCTGCACGGCACCTTCTCGTGCCAGCTCCATCTGGGGAACCAACTCGACCTCGACAAGATCCGTGCCAGCTACGACCTGGGCGTGTTGACGATCACTGTTCCGGTGGCCCAGGAATCCAAAGCCCGCCGGATCGAGATCGGGGACTCCCAGACTAGCGGCGCCGAGTCCGCCGCATCCTGATCCTACGGATGGCACGCACTGGAGGCGTTGAGCGCGGAAAGGCTGTTGGGCGAGTGTCGGAGGCAACGCGGCGAGATCCGTGC
>JBHELN010000208.1:0-5304 GCA_046263115.1 Pseudonocardiaceae bacterium
GTGCATGCTCACCCAGTGCCCGCAGGTCGTTGGCGAGATTGTGCGCCGAGGTCAAGGTATGCGGATGATCTTCGTCCAGCACCTGCCGGTAGCGGGTCAGCGTTTCCTCATCGAGTAGCCGGGCCTGCGCGTACTCACCCAGTGCTCGCAGGTCCACAGCGCAGTTACGCGCTGAGATCAGCGTGTCGGGATGGTCCTCACCCAACACCCGGCGCCGCCGACTCAGGGTGTCCTCGCCCAGTACCCGGGCCTGCTCATGCTCACCCAGCGCACGTAGGTCGTTGGCGAGGTTGTGTGCGGCAGTCAAGGTATGGGGATGATCTTCGCCCAACGTTCGACGGCAACGGGCCACAGTGTCCTCCCCGAGCGCCTTGGCCCGCTGGTAGTCACGCAGCGCCCGCAGGTCATTGGCCAGGTTGTGCGCGGCAGTCAAGGTATGGGGATGATCTTCGCCCAACGTTCGACGGCAACGGGTCGCGGTGTCCTCGCTGAGTACCCGGGCACGCTCGTAATCACCTAACGCCCGCAGATCGACGGCGAGATTGTTCGCCGAACGCAACGTGGCGGGGTGATCCTCACCGAGAACCCGGCGGCGCCGGGTGAGGGTGTCCTCGTCGAGGACGCGCGCTTGCTCGTGTTCGCCCAGCGCGCGTAGGTCGTTGGCCAGGTTGTGCGCCGAACGCAATGTCTGCGGGGCGTCGTCGCCCAGCACCCGGCGGTAGCGAGTCAAGGTGTCCTCGCCAAGTCGGCCGGCCTGCGAATAATCACCTAGCGCACTCAGGTCGATGGCGAGGCTATGTGCCGAAATCAGAGTGTCGGGGTGGTCCTCACCCGCACACCGGCGGCGCCGGGTCAAAGTGTCCTCGTCGAGGACACGGGCCCGCTCGTAATCACCCAACGCCCGTAGGTTGGCCGCGAGATCATGGGCCAAAGCGAGGGTGCCGGGGTCATCGTCGCCCAGCTCTTGACGGCAGTAAGCCAGTCTCTGCTCCGCGATCTCGCCCAGCGCCCGCAGATCGACGGCGGAGGGGGCCGAGCCCGCGGAGTCGGCAATACCGTCGCCGAGAATGTCCCGCAGCAGCTGGCTCACTCGTTCGAACAATGCGCCCGGGCCCGCGTCATGCTCAGGATCAGGCATGACTCACAGCATCCCACTACGCCGCTCCAGCAGACCTGCACCATCAGCATCGCCGGGGCGGGCAGGATTTCGCCGGCCTATCGCACCCTCGTCGTCGTCGAGTGCCACCAGCTCGACGACGAGTGACGCGGCAACCATCGCCAAATACGGAGCGCAGGAGTCTGCCGCTATTCGCGGATTCGAACCAGGTCCGGGGCGGTGGTGTGGAGGGGGCTGCGGCGTGGTCGGCCGCTTAGCCGGTGTGGTGGGTGGAATTGTGGGATACCGGTGGCCATCTCGATTCGCCAGTCGGAATGGTGGATGAGTCGGTGGTGGCGGCCGCAGAGCGCCACGCCGCCCCTGACTGAATCGGCGCGGGCGTCAACCGCGCCACAGCCGTTCCAGTGCCTGCCGTGCTGCGGTGTCACGGGCGGCAGCCCGCGCGACCTCTTGCGCCAGTGCCTGCAGCCAGTCCTCCATCCCCACGCTGCGACGGCTAATCGCCACCCCGCGCACCACCTGCCGCAGTTCCGCGTCGATCCCACCCTTCCTACTTTGACGAAGCTCGAGATCCCGATTCTCGCCGTGCACCACGAGCCGGACAGCGCGTCCCTGCCGGCCGGCTAGCCGATCGGCGACACTGCGCTGGTAGTCGATCTCCACCATGCCCGGCGGTAACGCTTGGGCAAGCGCACCGCTCAACACCTGGGCGTACGAGGCGACCTCCGCCTGGTCGGCTCGCAACATCGCCGCCAGCAGCTGCACGTCGCCCATCGGACCCAGGCCGCTGTCCCCGCCGGGCACGGGCTGATTGGTCATGAGTCGGTCAGCGGCAGCACGAGCTGCGGCTTGGCGATCAAATGGTCGGCGCGCAGCGGGCGAACCGCGGTGCCGATCGCGAAGAACTCGGTGGTGTGGCCACCCCAACGATGTCCCAGTGACAGCAATTGCACTCCCACGATGCCCTCGGCCGCGAGCTCCTCCGCTTCGGCCTGCATCCGGCTCATGGCTAGTTCCCGGGCGTCATAGAGAGCCTCGGTGAACTGCGGCAGCTCGACATTTTGACCGATGTTTCCCATCGCCTGCCAGAACCGCTGGTGCGCGACGTGGTAAACGCAGGTGCCCATCACCATGCCCAGCGGGGTGTACCCGGCCTGGATCAGCGTCCAGAAGTCCTGGCCGGACAGGTCGGAGGTGAACGGCTGATCCTTGTTGTTGCGCCAGGGCTGGCCGTCCGGTGCCTGCGGCTCATCCGCCTTCACCGCGGTGCCGACAGCGATGAATTCGGCAAGGTCCGAGCCGAATTCCTTGAACTCGATTTCCAATCGGACCCCGACGATGCCATCGGCACCCAGCTGGTCCGCCTCTGCCTCCATCCGGGTCATGGCCAGCTCGCGGGCGTGGTACATCGCCTGGGACAGCGTGGTCAATTCCTGGTTGCTGCTCCATCGGCCCATTTGGAACCCGACGTGGTAGATGCTGGAACCCAGCACCAGCCCGAGGGGACGGAATCCAGCTTCCCTTACCAGCAGGAACTCGTTCACCGACAGGTCGGAGGTGAACAGCGTGGTGGCCTGTCCGGGCCGCATCTCGGCGAGCCGGCGCATCGCGTCCTCGGGGATGCCCAAGGCGGCGGGGTCGGCAGTCATTCGCTACTCCTCGTCTCCCAGCTGCTATCGCAGCGGCAGGATGGTCAACGATCGGGTCGGCGCGATCCGACCCCGGTGAAAGCTCACCAGCGCAGTGCCGAAGACCGTGGATTCGGCAACATGGTCACGATGGCCTTCCGACGGCTCGATTTCATCGATCTGGAGACCCATCGAGGACACGATCGCCCCCTCGGCCCCAACAGAGCGGACCCGCTGATCGAAGCAGTGACGGGCATCGGCACGCACGTGCCCGACGAGCTCGGTGTAACCGGCCACCTCTGTGTTACCGGCACCCCAGGATGCCTGCCGCTGGGTCGCCCAGTCGCCATGGCGCACCGCCACCGAGATCCCGTAGACCACAGCGCACGGCATCCAGCCGGCCTGCAACAGCTTGGCCACGTCCTGGCCGGCCAGATCGGTGGTGAATACCCGGCTGGGACGGTGCCGGGATCTGGACCGGACCGCAGTGCCCAACGCGACGAATTCCCGGTTGCCGCCACCCAGTTGGGACACCGACAGCCGCACCCCGACGACGCCATCGGCGTCCATCGCCGCGGCTTCCTCAGTCATCCGCTCCAGCGCCGTGCCATTACCGTGGTACAGCGCATCGACGTAGGGCCCGTACCCTACGAAACCGCGCGACCCCGAGGACGCGACGGTGGGACCGCCGAGTCCAAAACCGCTAAATCCCCCATACCTACGATGCCGCCGATGTAACCGCAGCCTCCGAAGCCACTCCACCCAATGTGCTCGACGATGCAGCCCATCGCCTCGCCGACCGGGTCAAAGCCGACCGACTGCGCACCCACCGCACCAGGCACCGTCAGCAACGAGGTACGAAGACCGCTACGCGCGAAGCGTGCCATCCGTTCGGCGGCTACCGGCGGCAGTCCGCGGCCGTCCCACTCAGCCATCAAGGCTCACCTCAGTTCACCGCGCGATCACCACCACCATAAGTGTCCGGCTATGACACTGCCGCGGCGGTGCCGCAGGCTGCGGATCGGTTTGCCGGAACCGTCGGCGATGGCCGCGTCACTCTTCCGCTGGGTGATACCTTCGTCACGCAGTGGAACGTCGTCAGGTAGGAGCAGACATGGCGCGGGTCGGACTGTTGACCTTCTCCGACGGACGTGACTTCGTCCACACCGACATCAAGGCGTTCACGCTCGACGTGGAAGGCCGCATCGCTCAGGCGCTGGAGCAGTCCGGACACGAAGTCGTCCGCGCGGCGGAGCCAATCTGGACCAACACGCTGGCCACCACCGAGGCCCGCCGGGTCGCCGACGCGCGGCCCGATCTCACTATCTTCAACTATCCGGTGTGGGCCTTCCCGCACTTCTCGATGCTCGCCGCCGAAGCCTCCCCGGGCCCGCTGCTGCTGTTCTCCAACATCGACCCGCAGTTCCCTGGAATGGTTGGCATGCTGGCCGCCGGTGGCGGGCTGGACCAGATCGGCCGGGCGCACACCCGGGTGTGGGGCGACGTGTCCGACTCGACCGTGCGGGACCGTGTCCTGGAGACCGTTCGAGCCGCCACTGCGGTGTCCCGGCTGTCGGGCAGTACGTTCGGGCGCATCGGCGGCCGCCCGATGGGGATGTACACCGCGGTGGCCGATACCGACCAGTGGATGAGCACGTTCGGGGTGGACGTCGAGGAGATCGACCAGTGGGAGATTGTCCGGCGCAGTGCCGCTGTCGAGCAGTCGCGAGTGACCGCAGGCCGGGAATGGCTGGAACGCCACGCCGGAAAGGTCCACTACGACGGCAAGCGGCTGACGCCTGAGCTGCTTGAACGTCAGATCCGCTCCTACTACGCGGTGCGGGAATTGATCGACGAGTGGCACCTCGACTTCAGCGGGATCAAGGGCCAGCCTGAGTTGACCACGCACTTCACCACCATGGATGTCACCGAAGCGTTCCTCAATGATCCCTATGACTGGGAAGGCCCCAAGCCCACTCACGTGTGCGCCACCGAGTCGGACATGGACGGTGCGCTGACCATGCAGCTGCTCAAGGGCCTGTCGGGCACGCCGGTGCTGTTCGCCGACGTGCGGCACTACCACGCCGACCGCGACATCTGGGACCTGTGCAACTCCGGGCAGCACGCCACCTGGTACGCCGCGCGCAGTGACGATCCGGCGGAGAACCTGCGCTTGGTGCACTTCTACCCGGAGATCTTTTACTTCCCCGCCGGCGGCGCCTCGGTGTCTTTCTTCGCCGCACCCGGGCGCGCGACGTTCGCCCGGCTCACCAGGATCGGCGGCAGATACCGGATGCACGTGGCGCGCGGCGAGTTCGAGCGCTACAACGACGCGAGCAACGGGGCGCTGGCTCGGCAGTCGACCGTCGAGTGGCCGCACGCGTTCGCCCGGCTGGAAACCGACGCTGACGAGTTCCTGTCCACGTTCGGGGCCAACCACATCCACGCGGTGCCCGGTGATCATGTCGCTGAGCTGCGTGCGGCGTGCCGCATGCTCGACATCGACTGGGCCGGGATGGGTGCCGTTCGCATGGATACGGTTTGAATGGACACGGTTTA
>JBHELN010000209.1:0-5193 GCA_046263115.1 Pseudonocardiaceae bacterium
CGCGAAGAGGATGACGATGGTGAACAGCAGCCCGTAGAGGGCGGTCGGCCCGATGCGGGGCAAGAACTTCGTTTCGTACCAGGTGCGGCTCTTGCCGCGTTCGCCGAGAAGCCGGGAGAGGTAGCCGGCGACGAGCGGGATGCCCAGGAAGATCAGCACGCTCTTGGCGATCTGCCAGCCGGACACGGCCAGGTTCGTGGTGTCCAGGCCGAGCCAGCCGGGCAGCACGGACAGGTAAAACCAGCCGAGCACGCCGAACATGATCACTTGGAATACCGAGTTGAGGGCGACGAGTACGGTGGCGGCCTCGCGGTCGCCGCAGGCGAGGTCGTTCCAGATGATGACCATGGCGATGCAGCGGGCGAGCCCGACGATGATCAGGCCGGTGCGGTATTCGGGCAGGTCGGGCAGCAGCAGCCAGGCCAGCGCGAACATCAGTGCCGGTCCGATCAGCCAGTTGAGGATCAGCGAGGGGATCAGGAGCCGGCGGTCGCGGGTGACGGTGTCGAGCCGGTCGTAGCGGACCTTGGCCAGCACCGGGTACATCATCACGAGCAGCCCGAGCGCGATCGGCAGCGAGATCCCGTCGATCGCCACGGCATTGAGGACGCCCTCGAGACCGGGGATCCAGCGTCCGGCGAGCAGGCCGGCCACCATCGCCGCGCCGATCCACACCGGCAGGAACCGGTCCAGGGTGGACAGCTTCGCGACCACTCCAGCGGCGGGCGGGGTGTGGGTGGTGGTCACGCGGTCACCACGCCGGACTCGCCGGGTACGAGCACCGCCGACAGGCGGGCGAGGACCTCGGGATGCACCCGGTAATACACCCACGTGCCGCGTCGTTCCCCGGTGATCAGCCCGGACTCGCGCAGCACCTTCAGGTGGTGGGAGATCGTCGGGCCGGTCAGGTCGAACGCGTCGGTCAGGTCGCACACGCACGCCTCGCCGCCGGCGTGGGAGGCGATCAGCGACAGCAGCCGCAGCCGTACCGGGTCGGCCATCGCCTTGAACAGCCGGGCCAGCTCGAGCGCCTGCTCGGCGGTCAAGGGGTCGCGGGCCAGGGGCTGGCAGCAGGCGTCCATCGCCGCCAGCGGCAGTTGCTTTGACATGCCTCTATCTTGACAGGTCTCTAAGTAGAGGGCAATCTAAATCCTGGCTTGTTCGATGGCTGTCTATTCAAGGAGGATGGGATGTCCCGAGTTCAGCTGGCGCTGCGGGTGGGAGATCTGCCGGGGTCGATCGAGTTCTACTCGAAGCTGTTCAACACCGAGCCGGCGAAGCTGCGGCCGGGCTACGCCAACTTCGTCATCGCCGAACCGCCGTTGAAGCTGGTCCTGCTCGAAGGCGAGCCGGGCCAGGCCACGGTGATGGATCACCTGGGTGTGGAGGTGGAGTCCACCGAGCAGGTCGACCAGGCCAGTAAGCGCCTGACCGGAGCGGGCCTGGAGACGCTGGTCGAAAACGGCACCACGTGCTGCTACGCCCAGCAGGACAAGGTGTGGGTGCACGGACCCGGTCAGGAGCCGTGGGAGGTCTACACCGTCACCGGCGACTCGGCCACCTTCGGCACCGACAGCGCCGCTGTGGCCACGCCGGCCACCTGCTGCCAGCCCGACGCCACCACGGGCGAGGCCGACACGGCGAACCAGCCCGAAGGCTGTTGCGCCTGACCAGAGGCGACGTGCGATGCGCCGTGGGCGGCTGGGCCAGTCACCCGCGGCGCATCCCCGGCACGCCGGTGATCAACTGATCAAGAGTTGGCCTGCAGGGCGGCGAAGTCGGCGTGGGCCTTCTCGACGGCGTCGGGGTAGTGCTGGCGTTTGTCGTGCTCGGCCAGAGCTCGGTAGATGCTGGCCAGGCTGGGGTTGCGGTCCTTGCGTCTGCCGGTTGGGATGATCAGGTCCGGGCGGATCGACTCCACGGATTCGCCGCGGGCGCGGCGGCGGAGCACGGTGTGCAGCATGTCCTCGGTGATCACCGGGGGCCGGCCGCCGTGGTTGCCCTTGCGGGCGGCGGCGTTGAGTCCTTCCAGGGTGGCTTCGCGGATGTTCTCGCGTTCGGTCTCGGCCATCGCGGCGAAGAACGCGAACAGCACCCGCCCGGTGCCGGACGGGTCGTAGATCCCGGTCAACGGTCCGGCCAGCATCTCCAGGGCGATCCCGTGCGCGGTGAGGTGGTCGGCCAGCGCGGTCAGCTCGGCGGAGTCGCGGCCGAGCCGCTTCATCTCGTACACGGTCAGGATCACGCGGCAGTGTGGGGCGTGCGCCTTGATCTGTCGGCACGCCTCCAGCGCCTTCTCGAACTCGGGACGCACGCGGACGCGGGTGGAGACCTTCTCGGCGAAGATCTTCTCGCGCGGGATGCCGTGCGCTTCCAGGGCGTCGAGCTGGGACTGGAGTTCTTGGGTGAGGTGGGAGCAGCGGGCGTAGCCGATGCGGATGTTCGCGCTCGGGGTGTCCGCCGGGATCGGCGCCGGCGGTGGGGTGCCCGGCCGCCACGGCTGGCCCGGTCCCCGGTCGGCCGGCGTTGGCACCCGCAGCTCCTTCGCCAGCCGGGGCACTTTGGTGAACCGGGCGGTGTGGTAGGTGCCGACGACCGCGCCGGAGCGGGTTCGGCACGGCGAGCCGGGCTGGACGGCGCACCGCGGGCACGGGTGCCGCTCGACCTCATCGGCATCGGAGAACGCGTCGGGTTCCGGGTCGCTGCTCACCCCCGAATCTTCTCACAAACATTTCTCAAAAGACCGCACCGGGGCCAACTATGTGAGAACGAGTTGTGAGATGAAATCCCAGCCCTCCTTGCGGGGTCGGCGGACAGCGGGACGGGACTTCTCAGAATGGACCGTTGGTGAGAAGCGCGCCGCTCGCCGGGCGGGCTTGACCCTGTAGTCGGGTACAGGGTTGAGGATGGGGGTGTGCGTAGTGGTGAGGTGGCCGAGCGGGCCGGGGTGAACGTGCAGACGCTGCGGTACTACGAGCGTCGGGGACTGATTGGGCTGCCACCCCGGTCGTCCTCGGGTTATCGGGCTTTCCCCGAGGAGACGGTGGGGGTGGTGCGGTTCGTGAAGCGGGCCCAGGAGCTCGGGTTCACCCTCGATGAGGTCGGTGAGCTGCTGGAGCTCGCCGAGGGCGGCCCGAGCGAGTGCGAGTCGGCACGGGCGATGGCCGCTCATCGAATGGCCGAGTTGCAGCGCCGGATCGCCGACCTGGAACGGATGCGGGCTTGCCTGGCCGAACTGGTCACCACCTGCGATCTCTTGCGGCCGGACCGGCGATGCCCGTTGCTGCACGCGTTGCACACCGAATAGGAGGGTTCGTAATGAGGCTGGAGATCGTGCAGGTCCCCAACTGCCCGAACGTCGGGTTGCTGGAGCAACGCCTGGACGAGGTCCTGGCCGGTCATCCGGGACCGGTCCAGCGGGTCCACCGGATCGTCGAGGACCCGGACACGGCGGCTGCGGCGGGCATGACGGGGTCTCCGACCCTGCTCGTGGACGGCCTCAATCCTTTCGCCGAGTCGGGGGCGTCGACGAGCGTGTCCTGCCGGCTCTACCGCGACGAGGACGGCCGGCCACAGGGGGCGCCCACGGTGACCGCGCTGCGCCAGGCCCTTGGCCTGCCGGCCGCCGACCGGCACCGGGTGCGGCCGGACACCGTGGGCGGGGCCGAGGACTGCTGCGCGACTGGCGCGGACGGTTCGGCGGGCGCGAGGCTGAGTGGCTGGCGGGCGCGGACGGCGCCGGCCGACCCGGCCGGGCGCGCGCTGCATCGCGTGATCCTGCGGGCGTTCGCGGCCACCGGAGCCCCGCCGCACGCCGACGAGCTGGACCGGGAGCGGCCAGGTTCGGGGTGGCGGCTCGGGACGTGCTGAGCCGCCTGCACGCCGCTGACGTCGTGCGCCTGGGGCCGGGTGGCGAGATCCGGGTGGCGTACCCGTTCTCGGCGAACCCCACCCGCCACCGGGTCCGGCTCGCCGGCGGGATCGAGGTATCCGTGATGTGCGCGATCGACGCGCTGGGCATCCCCGCGATGCTCGACACCGACGCGGTGATCACCACCACCGACCCAGTCAGCGGCACACCGGTCACCATCTCCGCGTCCGGCGGACAGTTCGCGTGGGCTCCGGCCACCGCAGTGGTGTTCGTCGGCGCCGGGTCCGGTGACGGCCCCTCGGCCGAGATCTGCTGCGACTACCTCAATGCGTTCACCGACCAGCACCAGGCCGGCCTCTGGATGCGCGCGCACCCCAAGGTTCCCGGGGGGGTGATCTCCCCGGCGGACGCAGAAGCACTCGGCAGGACAATCTTCGGCGCCTTGCTCGCCGAAGCCTGACCCGCCTGCGCCGTGTCAGAACAGGGTGTCGTGCACCCGCAGCGGCCGGTACCCACTCGGGCCGAGCTGCGCCAGCTCGCCCTCGATGTCCACCTCGATCGCGCCGAAGAAGTTGATGTTCTCGCTGTGCGCCGGTGAGATGTGGGCCAGCACCTCGTCGTCGATGCGCCGCCCGGCCACGCGCATCGAGTCCACCGCCAGCCCGTAATACTCGGTGGTCCAGGCGACCACAGCGTTGGTGACCAGCGTCAGGCACCACGCCTGGTCGGTCTGGGATTCCAGGTGCCGAGCCTGCACCGCACCCTCGTGCGCGTAGAGCAGGTCCCGCTTGAGGGCGTGCAGCGACTCGCCCTTGTTCAGCTGGCGGGAGATCTTGCGCCGGTACGCCGGGTCGGCGAGGTAGCGGGCGGCGTAGATCGTGCGGCGCAGCGCCCCGTACTCCTTCAACGCCGCAGCCAGCGCGTTCTGCCGCCCGGACGCCGAGAGCTTGGCGACCAGCAGGGACGCGGTGGCGTGCCCGAACTTCAGCGACCCGGCCAGCCGCAGCAGGTCGTCGTAGTGCGCGGCGATCAGGTCGAGGTTGGCGCGGCGGGTCAGCAGCGGCCCGGTGAGCGGGAATGCGGTCTCCGCCTCGGTTCTCGGGCCCACCCGGTAGAGAGTGATCTTGCCCAGGTCCCGGATCCGCGGCGAGAGCTGCAACCCGAGCAGGTCGAACAGCCCGAAGTTGACCAGCGTGACGCCGTGGGTGTCCGTGGCGTGCTCGGTGATCGGAATGTCCGTGGCGTTACCGAGGATCTCGTCGAGCACGTAGTGCGCCTCACGCTTGGTCGCGACGATGATCTTCGTGCCGTACGTGGTGTGC
>JBHELN010000210.1:0-4984 GCA_046263115.1 Pseudonocardiaceae bacterium
GCGGTGGTGCTGGGCAGCCTGGTGCGCCCGGTGCTGCCAGCCACCGTGCGGTTCGGGGTGATCGCAGCAGCGGCGCTGTTCATCCTCGCCGGTGAGTGCGGGTTGCACCGTGTGGTGCTACCGCACCGGCGTGCCCAGGTGCCCTCGACGGTGATCGCGTCCGGTGGCGACGCGGGCGCGCTGCGATTCGGCTTCGAGATGGGTAGCGGGGTCCGCACTCACATGCCAAGCAACCTGCCCTACCTGCCGCTGCTGGCGGTGCTGCTGGTGAGCAGCTGGCCGGCCGCGCTGGTCAGCGGTCTCGGTTTCGGCCTTGGGCGGGCTGCGATGGCGCTGGGCCGCCACTACAGCCGGGACGGCACCTGGTGGGACAGCCAGTGGCAGCGCCATGAGCGAGCTGTTCGGCTCAGCCTGGCCTCGCTCGCGACCCTGCTCACGACCCTGCTCGCCATCGCCGTCATCGTGAGCTGAGCCGGACCGGGCGAGTGAATAAATGTATCGCTGCGTGCTGGCCACCGTGAATCTCGCGGTGCAGAAGCAGCTGACTACGACGACCACCCGCCGTGGGCAAGCGAATACGGGCTGTTCGGCGAATCGGCATCTTTTGCGGGCCGGCGCTCCACGGGGCTAACGTCGGGCAGGTCAATCGAACACGCGGGAGCTCGCACCGAAGCGGGCTGAGAGGGCGGCTGGGCACCGGCCCGGGGCCGCCGACCGCAGAACCTGTCCGGGTAATGCCGGCGTAGGGAGGGTGATCCATGACCGCGCTGCACGACCGCACGATCAAGCCCGCCGTGACCACTGGCCCGATCACCGGGTCGCGAAAGATCTACCGCGAGGTGGGAGCGCTACGAGTGCCTGCTCGCCGGGTCGAGCTGACCAATGGGGAGCACGTCGACCTCTACGACACCTCCGGTCCGTATACAGACCCCGACGCCACCATCGACGTCCACCGAGGGCTGCCCAAGCTGCGCGAGTCGTGGATCGCAGGCCGCGAACCGTCCACCCAGCTCGCCTGGGCTCGGGCCGGCGTCGTCACCCCCGAGATGGAGTTCATCGCCGCTCGCGAAGGCGTCGACGTCGAACTGGTCCGGTCCGAGGTGGCCCGCGGCCGCGCGATCATCCCGGCCAACCACCGGCATCCAGAGTCCGAGCCGATGATCATCGGCAAGAAATTCCTGGTGAAGGTCAACGCCAACATCGGCAACTCGGCGGTCGCCTCCTCGATCGAGGAGGAGGTGGACAAGATGGTGTGGGCCACCCGATGGGGCGCGGACACGATCATGGATCTGTCCACCGGCAAGCGGATCCACGAGACCCGGGAATGGCTGCTGCGCAACTGCCCCGTCCCGGTCGGCACCGTGCCGATCTACCAGGCGCTGGAGAAGGTCAAAGGTGACGCGACCGCGCTGACCTGGGACGTCTACCGGGACACCGTGATCGAGCAGTGCGAGCAGGGTGTTGATTACATGACCGTGCACGCCGGAGTGCTGTTGCGGTTTGTGCCGCTGACGGTCAAGCGGGTGACCGGCATCGTTTCCCGCGGCGGGTCGATCATGGCGGCGTGGTGCCTAGCGCACCATCGCGAGTCGTTCCTGTACGAGAACTTCGAGGAACTCTGCGAAGTCCTGCGGCGCTACGACGTCACGTTCTCCCTAGGTGACGGCCTGCGTCCGGGTTCCATCGCCGACGCCAACGACGAGGCCCAGCTGGCCGAGCTGAAGACGCTGGGGAGCTGACCCAGATCGCCCGGCGCCACGACGTGCAGGTGATGATCGAAGGTCCGGGCCACGTGCCGATGCACAAGATCGCGGAGAACGTGCGCCTGGAGGAGCAGTGGTGCGACGAGGCGCCGTTCTACACCCTGGGCCCGCTGGCCACCGACATCGCGCCGGCCTATGACCACATCACCTCGGCGATCGGCGCGGCGATGATCGCGCAAGCGGGCACCGCGATGCTGTGTTACGTCACGCCGAAGGAGCACCTGGGCCTGCCCGACCGCGACGACGTGAAGACCGGCGTGATCACCTACAAGATCGCCGCCCACAGCGCTGACCTCGCCAAGGGCCATCCGGGCGCGCAGGCCTGGGATGATGCGCTATCGACGGCCCGGTTCGAGTTCCGCTGGCATGACCAGTTCGCGCTGGCGCTGGACCCGGATACCGCGCGGTCTTACCACGACGAGACGCTGCCGGCGGAGCCGGCGAAGACCGCGCATTTCTGCTCGATGTGCGGACCGAAGTTCTGCTCGATGCGCATTTCTGCCGACGTCCGCGCCTACGCGGCCGAACACGGTATGTCCACTGTGGAGGCCCTCGAGGCGGGCATGCAGGAGAAGTCAGCCCAGTTCACCGCGGCCGGCGGAAGGGTGTACCTGCCGGTGACCGGGCCCGATCACCCCGATATATCTCCATATCGGGTCCCGTGACTGGATCGCCCCCGGTTGCGCTGACCATCGCGGGGTCAGACTCCGGGGGCGGCGCGGGCCTGCAGGCCGATCTGCGCACGTTCACCACCTGCGGCGTGCACGGTTGCGTCGCGGTGACCGCGGTGACGGTGCAGAACTCCCTGGGCGTCACCGGTGTCGTGGAGATCCCGCCGTCCACGGTGGCCGACCAGGTCCGCGCGGTGGCCACTGACATCGGGGTGGCCGCAGCCAAGACCGGCATGCTGGCCAGCGCGGCGATCATCTCGGCGGTGGCCGAAGTGTGTGACGAGCTAGGCATCGGTACCGCTGTGCCGTTGGTGGTCGATCCAGTGGCCGCGTCCATGCACGGCGATCCGCTGCTGGCTGGTGACGCGCTGGTGACGCTGCGCTCGCAGCTGTTCCCGCGGGCCACCCTGGTGACCCCCAATCTGGACGAGGTACGGCTACTGATCGGCCTGGACGTCCGGTCGCGGGCGCAGCAGTATGAGGCCGCTCGAGCGCTGCATGCGCTGGGACCGAGGTGGGTGCTGGTCAAAGGCGGCCACCTGTTCGATGATCCGGAATGCCTGGATCTGCTCTACGACGGCCGTGATTTCACCGCGCTGATCGGCCCTCGGGTCGCCACCGCACACACCCACGGTGGCGGCGACACCCTGGCCGCGGCGATCACCTCAGCGCTGGCCCGCGGCGCTGCCATGCCCGCGGCGGTGCGCTACGGCAAGCACTACATCGACCAGGCGGTCGCCCATGGGTACCCGCTGGGCACCGGGGTGGGCCCGGTGTCCCCCTTTTGGCGACTTCGGCCGGACATGATCGGCTATGGCGTGCACCGCTGAGCGCACCGCGTTCGCACCGCTGGAGCTGTCGCACAAAACAGGCAGCTATCGCGGTCAGGTGCTATGAATGGATTGTGCGCCGCTATGTGCACGGCTATGCGCCGACGTCGACCCGGCGAGGCCTCTTACTGGCTGTACTGATCGCGGTCATTTTCGCGTTGCCGGTCACCGCCTGCGCGGGTGGTCGGGGCGTGACCTCAGCGCCGCATGCGGCGGCACCCATGGTCAATCGGGCGGCGGCCATCACGGTGGATATCAAGAACTTCGCCTACCTGCCGCGGTACTTCACGGTCGCTCCTGGCGCGACTGTGACAGTGCGTAATGACGACCAAGTGATCCACACGGTCACGGCCGACAACGGGGCCTGCAACACCGGCAACGTGGCGCAAGGTCTGCCGGCCAGCTTCCAGGCACCCACGAAGCCCGGCAAGTACGCTTTCCACTGCTTCCATCACCCTTACATGACGGGCATCCTCACGGTTTCCTAGCCGGCTCTACCCGTCGGGCGCCGGCACCGTGATGTGAGCCGGCACGGGCACGCCGAACAGTAGGGCGACGACATCACTGACGGTGTGCACCCCGGCCGCCAAGGTGCCGCTTGGATCCACCGGGTACATCACGGCGATCAGGTAGCGCTCGTCGGGACCGGCGAAGCCGATGGTGTTCGTCACCCAGTGCTTGCCGTAGGAATCGGTTTCGTAGGACCAGCCGTCCTTGTTGCCGGGCCGCTGCGCGGAACCGGCGGCCCAAACGCCCCACTGCTGGTTGGGCGCGACACCGCGCATCGCGGCCACCAGATAGATCCGGTCAGCAGGATCGGTCTGGGTAAAGACGTAGTTCAGCAGTGCAGCCAGGTCGTCGGTGGTGCATTCGACGAAGCCCCAGTAGGTCTTGGCGGTGAATCCGGGAACGAAATGCAGTCCGGTCATACCGTACTGATTGCGGAACCGGCCCAGCATGTCCTCGCCGCCGAATCTGACCCACAGCCGATCCGATGCCGCATTATCCGAGGAATTGAGCATGGCGGCCATGTCGTGCCGATCCGCCGCAGTCAGCGTGATCTGGTGAGCCCGTTGCCGGCGCAGCAGGTCGGTGGCGATCGCGAGCTTGACCGTCGAGGCCGTCCAGCCCTCATGCTGCGTTGGCCCGACTCGCCAGGCTCTACCGGTCTGCCGATCCGTGAACACCACGCTCAGGTAGCCCCGGCCGCTCACAGTGTGGCTGATGTACGCACTCGCCGCGGCGAAGCGCTGTTGCTGGGTACAGCTCCACCCCGAGTCAGCACGGCACTCATCCGGCGACGACCGAGGCGAGGGCGCCAGGTCCGCAGTCGACGGCAGTGCCACCTCCTTCGCAGCGGTAGGGGCTGTCAGGACTGCCTGCCTCAGGCCCCTCGGCGCGGCGGGCGGATCGACGCCGGCGCCTGCGCAGCCGACCACACTCACCGCGACGCAGGCGAGGACCGGCACAAGCCAGCGCCGCATGGTGAGGATGGGCCGCTTGGATGTGATGGCGGGACGTTACTACCCCCGCGCCGGGCCGGGCATGGGGCCACGGCCCGGGGCGAAAGCCCGCACCTACCGAATGATGATGTTCAGCAACACCGTCAGCACGATGGAGGCGAGGACCGAGAATAGGATCATCATGAGGCAGCCGGCGGCGCCGCCGAGGGGACGGATGTTCACGCGCGTTAGTCCGGCGCCTCAGCGCTGCCGCGCGG
>JBHELN010000211.1:0-5846 GCA_046263115.1 Pseudonocardiaceae bacterium
GCCCTACACAGGTCTCCGCGCAGACGGTGGGGATGCCTACCTCCACCCGCGCGTAGCAAAAGGTGCACTTCTCGGCTTTGCCGGTCTTGTGGTTGAAGTAGATCTTCTTGTACGGGCACCCCGTGACGCATTGCCGCCACCCCCGGCAACGGTCCTGGTCGACCAGCACGATGCCGTCCTCGCTGCGCTTGTAGATCGCACCAGACGGGCACGACGCCGCACACGACGGGTTGAGGCAGTGCTCGCAGATCCGCGGCAGGTAGAACATGAACGTCTGCTGGAACTCCAGTTTTACCTGCTCGGATACCTTCGCCAGCAGCGGGTCACGGCCGATCTGCTCGGGGCCACCGCCCAGGTCGTCGTCCCAGTTCGCGCCCCAGGTGATCGTGGTGTCCGCGCCGGTGATCTGCGACTTGGGGCGGGCAGTCGGGGTGGTGTCCGATGGTGGAGCGGAGATCAGGTTGTCGTAGTCGTAAGTCCACGGCTCGTAGTAGTCGGCGACGGTCGGCAGGTCGGGATTGGCGAAGATGTTCAGCAACCGCTTGACCCGCGAGCCTGAACGCAACGTCAGCCGGCCGCGTCTGGTCAGCGTCCAGCCGCCCTTCCATCTGTCCTGATCCTGGTACTGCCGCGGGTACCCCTGCCCGGGCCGGGTCTCGACGTTGTTGAACCACACGTACTCGACGCCGCCGCGGTTGGTCCACGCCTGCTTGCAGGTGACGCTGCAGGTGTGGCAGCCGATGCACTTGTCCAGGTTCATCACCATGGCCAGCTGTGCCATCAGTTTCATCGGCTCACTCCGCAAGCTTGGTTCGGCAGCATCAGTACTGCACCTCCTGGCTGCGGCGGCGGATGGTGGTGACCTCATCGCGCTGGTTACCGGTGGGGCCGTGGTAGTTCAGCGCGAACGACTGCTGGGCGTAGCCACCGATCAGATGTGTCGGCTTGATCATCAGGCGGGTCAGCGCATTGTGGATGCCACCGCGCTTGCCGGTTTTCTCGATGCGCGGCACACCCATGGTGCGCTCCTGGGCGTGGTACATGAACACGGTGCCCTCGGGCATCCGGTGGCTGACGATCGCCCGGGCGACCACCACGCCGTTGCGGTTGACCGCCTCGATCCACTCGTTGTCCTTGATGCCGATCTTGGCGGCGTCCACATCGGACATCCAGATCGCCTGCCCGCCGCGGGACAGCGTCAGCATGTGCAGGTTGTCCTGGTAGGCGGAGTGGATCGACCATTTCGAGTGCGGGGTTAGATACCGGACGGTGACCGCGCGATGCCCGTTGCTTTCGATGGCACCGACAGGCGGCTCGCCGAACAATGCCGTCATGTCCAGCGGCGGCCGGAAGATCGGAAGCTGCTCGCCGAGTTCGGACATCCAGTCGTGGTCGAGGTAGAAGTGCTGCCGGCCGGTCAAGGTGTGCCACGGCTTGAGCCGCTCGGTGTTGATGGTGAACGGCGAGTAGCGCCGGCCCCCGGTCTCGCTACCCGACCACTCCGGCGACGTGATCACCGGTACCGGGCGGGACTGGGTGTCGGCGAAGGTGATCCGCTTGCCCTCGCTCTCGGCGGCGAGGTCGGCAAGAGCGGTTCCGGTGCGCCGCTCCAGGGTGCGGAAACCCTCCGTGGCCAGCCGTCCATTGGTGGTGCCGGACAGCGCCAGGATGGCCTCCGCAGCATGGGTGTCCTTGGCCAGCGACGGCCGTCCGGCGGCGCGCCCGGAGCTGATCGCTCCATTGGCAGCCAGGAGGTAGCTCACCTCAGCGTCGGGGTGCACGGTGACGCCCTTGGTGGTCAACCCAACCCGCTCCACCAGCGGGCCGAGCGCGGCCATCTTGTCGCCGATCGCCGGGTAGTCGCGCTCCACCACGACCAGTCGCGGCATCGTCTTGCCGGGGATCGGCTCGCATTCGTCGGCTTTCCAGTCCAGCACCCGGCCGCCGGGTTGCGCGGTGGCATCGGCGGTGTCGTGCATCAGTGGCACCGCCACGATGTCCTGGCGCACGCCGAGGTGTTTCTCGGCCAGCCAGGAGAAGCCCCGCGCGATCCGGTGAAAGGCCTCGAAATCGGTCTTGGTCTCCCACGGCGGGGAGATTGCGGGGGAGAACGCGTGCACGTAGGGGTGCATGTCCGTGCTGGACAGGTCGTGCTTCTCGTACCAGGTGGCGGCGGGCAGCACGATGTCGGAGAACAGCGTGGTGCTGGTCATCCGGAAATCCAGCGACAGCAGCAGGTCGAGCTTGCCCACCGGCGCCTCGTCCCGCCAGGTGAGTTCGGCGGGGCGCACCCCGTCGCTGCCGGTGGCCCGCAGGTTGGAGTCGGTACCCAGCAGGTGGCGCAGGAAGTACTCGTTGCCCTTGGCCGAGGAACCAAGCAGGTTGGCCCGCCACACGGTCAGGCATCGCGGGAAGTTCTCCGGCGCGTCGGGATCCTCGCAGGCGAACTGCAGGTGCCCGGTGGCCAGCCCGTCGACGACGTGCTCGGCGGCGGGCTTGCCCAGGCGTTGCGCCTCATCGGCCAGATCCAGCGGGTTGCGGTTGAACGTCGGGTAGCTGGGCATCCAACCCAGCCGGCTGGCCAGCGCGATGTTGTCCGCCGCGGTCCGTCCCGCAAAGCGGCCCCGGGCCAGCGGGGAGGCCATCACCTCGGCGGTGAACGGGTCGTAACGCCACTGGTCGGTGGCCAGGTACCAGTAGATGGTGCCCTGCATCTGCCGCGGTGGGCGCTGCCAGTCCAGACCAAAGGCCAGTGTCGACCAGCCGGTGATCGGCCGGCATTTCTCCTGGCCGACGTAGTGCGCCCAGCCGCCGCCGTTGACCCCTTGGCAACCCGTGAGCATCACCAGCGCCAGGAACGACCGGTACGTCTGGTCGGAGTGGAACCAGTGGTTGGTGCCTGCGCCCATCAGGATCATCGATCGGCCGCCGGAACGCTCGGCGTTGTCGGCGAACTCCCGGCCGATCCGCTCCGCCGCGGCGGCCGGCACCCCGGTGATCGGCTCCTGCCAGGCCGGGGTGTACGGCTGCTCGGCGTCGTCGTAGCCGGTGGGCCAGCTGCCCGGCAAGCCCGGCCGGCTTACCCCGTACTGGGCTAGCAGCAGGTCGAACACCGTGGTGACGAGCTTTCCGTTGACAGTCCGGGTCGGCACCCCGCGGCGCAGCACGCCCGGCGCAGCGGTGTCGAATCGCGGCAGGCTCACCTCTGCGACCTCGCCGCCGCCATAGGCGCTCAGCAGCGGATCCACGTCGTGCAGGTCGAGATTCCAGCGGCCTTCACCGGAGCGGGTGAAGCGGTGGCCTAGCGAGCCATTCGGGATCAGCGGTTGCCCGGTGGCCGCGTCCATGAGTACGGTTTTGGACTCAGCGCCTTCGCCGGTATCGCCGAGATCGGCGGCGGTGAGGAACTTGCCTGGCAGGTATGTATCACCTTGCTGTTCCAGGGTGATCAGGAATGGGAGGTCGGTGAAGCGTTTGAGGTAGTCAAGAAATTGCGGCGTCTGGCGATCGACGAAGAACTCTTTGAGTATCACATGTCCCATGGCCATGGCCAGTGCGGCGTCGGTACCCGGCCGCGCCGGCAACCACTCATCGGCGAATTTGGTGTGGTCGCCGTAGTCCGGGGATACCACCACTACCTTTTGCCCACGGTATCTCGCTTCGGTCATGTAGTGCGCATCCGGGGTGCGGGTAACCGGGACGTTGGACCCCCACAAGATCAAATATCCGGCGTCGAACCAATCGGCGGACTCGGGCACATCGGTTTGATCGCCGAAAACTTGAGGCGAGGCCTCCGGAAGGTCGGCGTACCAGTCGTAGAACGACAGCATGGCGCCGCCGATCAGCGAGATGAATCGGGCTCCGGCGGCGTGGCTGACCATCGACATCGCCGGGATCGGCGAGAATCCGGCGATCCGGTCGGGACCGTAACATTTAATGGTGTGCACATGCGCGGCCGCGGCAATCTCGGCGGCCTCCCACCATTCGGCGCGGACGAAGCCACCCATGCCGCGCGCTGCTTTGTAACGGCGAGCTTTCTCAGGATCGCCGGCTACGTCGGCCCATGCCAGTACAGGATCCTTGAGTCGTCGCTTCGCCTCCCGGTACAACTCCAGCAGCGTGCCGCGCACGTAGGGGTAACGCACCCTGGCCGGCGAGTAGGTGTACCAGGAGAACGACGCACCCCGCGGGCAGCCGCGAGGCTCGTACTCGGGTTTGTCCGGACCGATCGACGGGTAGTCGGTCTGCTGCGCTTCCCAGGTGATAATTCCGTCTTTGACATAAATTTTCCACGAACACGAACCGGTGCAGTTCACCCCGTGCGTCGAGCGCACCACCTTGTCGTAAGCCCAACGGTCCCGGTAGAAGACGTCTGCGGATCGGCCACCGATTTGGTGCAATGTGCGCAGATCGGCCGAAGTGTCCCCGCGCTGAAAATGCCTGCCGAGGCGCAGCAGTAAATCGTCGAAGCCAGGGTCAATGCCGGCATTCGGACTGCCATCACGGGTATCGGCCACGGTCGCTACCTCTTAGGGCGGTAATTCGCGTTGGAAGGCTGACCCGCTCACCTTAGAGGCTGGTTTCAAGGCTGTTCAAGGAGGGCGAAGCTACTCACGTGGTGGCGCCGATGACGGTGCGGCGGCCGTAACATGGCGGTCATGTCACAAGTTGTCCAGGCAAGCTCGTTGTAGGGCTATGACGTGCCGGGATGAACGTTGCACCGAATCCGTTAAAGTCGTGCGAGTGAGGGCGCTCACAGGTTCTTCGTCGCAACCGTTTCTGGATGCGTTACAAAGGTAACACGACGGTTACGTCACGGTGGGTGATCGATAGTGCTCCTAGCCCGGACGCTCCCTGAGGCGCCTCCGTGCTCCGTTATTTCGGGCTGTGGGATACCGGCTTGGCTCCGGCTCACGTCCTCGGCGTTATCAACTGGCTAATCCGCATATCGACTTCCGTTGGATCGCGAAGTCAGCGATAGTAATGGATGTCATTCCGGAGCGTCAGCCGTTTTAAGTCAGAACCTCGCTCCATGATCACTAAAGATGAACCTGGGTAGCCCGGTAGCGGCGCATGGGTACTCGCCCGTTGCCGGCGACGACGCCCTCAGCGCGTAAGCGGCTCAGTTGCTCCGCGGCGAGATGCGGGGCGGGGCTGCCATCGGCGCGCAGTACCCGGTGCCACGGAAGGTCCTGACCGTCTTCGGCCAGAATCCGCCCAACCAGCCTCGCCCGGCCGGGCAGTCCTGCGCGGGCCGCGACTTCTCCGTAGGCCAGCACTGAGCCCGCCGGAATCACCGCGATCACCTCTCGCACTCGCTCCAGGGTCTCGATGTCCATCGCCCCATCCTGCCGCGCGGGACCGGCGGACCAATGTCGCCGAGGTGTAACGCTTCGCCACGGAACGTGGTCAACGCCGCGGCGCGCGCCGCTGATCTCCACAAGACCACCTTCACCGACGACGACAAGACGGCCCTGACCCAGCTGAGCACGGTGGCGCTAGACATGAAGCAGGGCACCGCCGCAGCCGGGGCCACCGGACCAGGATCGCCTTTGCTGCGGTCCAGCCGGCGCTGGAGTCCAAGGCCCGTCTGGTCAACTCCGCGGCCACGCTGCGCAGCGCTCTGGCGGCCTACGCCTTGGCAAAACGAGGGGATGGACCGATCCGGCGCTGCAGGCGTTCTTGAAGGGATTGCCCACCTGACTACTCGAAGGGGCGTGGCTTCGCTGACGCCTCAGGCATGATCGCTGTTTGGGTGCGTTACGCGACAGGAAATGTCGGCCCAGGCACCCAAACATCGATCATGGTATCTGGTTACTCCGCGCACATCGGTCCCGCGCCGCAGA
>JBHELN010000212.1:0-13477 GCA_046263115.1 Pseudonocardiaceae bacterium
CCTTGCTGCCTCCGTTCAAGTGCCACCCGTAGGAGGTGACTGATGCGACGCTTAACATCCACGGCTCTACCGGGGATCATGCTCGTCATCGTGGTCCTCTGGGCACTGACGGCGGTGATTTTCCTTACCGGTATCCTGGCCGCGGCCAACCGGATTGAGAGCCGGGTCGGCGTCATCAATAACGCTCTGACGCCGATTAACAGCAAGCTCAACACGGTCCCGGTCCTGACCCAGGTGTCGAATACCGCCAACCAGATCCGTGATGCGGCTTCGAACCTCAGCCCCACCATCGGCCGCATTACGGATAACGCCGCCAGCATCGATCAGAGCCTGAAGTCGGTCAACGAAGTTGTCGGTCCGATCAACAAGTCAGCGAAGCAGATCAATGCTTCGGTTCTGACGATCAACCAGAGCGTCAACACGATCGGCCCTAACCTGCTCACCATTCTGGGTAATGCCCAGTCGATCAACCGCACAGTGCATTCGATCGATGGTGAACTTGCCGGCACGCTGGACAACGTCTACGACATCAGGGCTCGTGTCGTGACGGTCACCAGTCAAGCCGATGACATCGACAGGTCCGCCAAGACCATTGACGGCGACACGTCGATTATTAGCAACGCGGTTGGCACTGCTCCGTTCACGGGTACTGTGAACGGCAACGCATACGGGATTGAAACCTCGCCTATCCTTCTGAACTTGCGGAATGCGGGCATGATGCGGGAAATGATCTCCGCATCAGGTCGCCAGGATCCCGCGGCTGGGCAGGCATCGCTACCGTCGTTGGATCTGCTTCCGCAGATCTCCGCGCTCGGACTTCCCGCGTTGCCGGCACTACCTACCAGTCAGCTGCCGTCGGTACTGACCAACCTGTTGCAGGGTTTGCCAGTGTTGGGTGACACCGGGGATCTGCTCGGTCAGGTAGTGGCTCCACCCAAGTAGTTCGCAGGGCTCCTCATCGCGGGGTGTCGGCCAATCCAGGCCGGCGCCCCGCGAGTGTTTTGTGCCGGTGGTTGCTGCCGCTGGCTGATTCAGAGTTTGAGCGCCTCGCCGAGTCCGGCGATCTGGAGGTCGGTGCCGGCGGGGGCGAGCTCGCGGAACAGCCCGTAGTACTTGTCCGGCTTGGCGAGGATGGCCTGGTGGATTGGCACTGCCAGCGCCGGTGCGACGGCGCGCAGGTAGTCCACCGCCTCGGAGACCTTCAACCAGGGTGCAGCGGTCGGCAGCAACAGCAGGTCAACCGGGCGAGGAGATGGGTGCAGTGCGTCCCCGGGGTGCAAGACAGTGCAGCCATCACCGTCGATCAGGTAGCCGTTGTTCGGGACCACCGGAATGTCCGGGTGGATGACGCCATGGTCGCCGCCGATGACGTCAATGGCTGTACCGCCCAGTTCCAGCCGCTGCCCGGCTCCGACTACCCGGTGTCCGATGCCCGCGTCGACCAGCATGGGTGCAGATCCGGCGTCGACCAAAAGCTCGGCGGCAGGGTTCGCGGCCAGCACGGCGGGTAGCCGCTCGAGGTCGAGGTGGTCGGGGTGCTGATGGGTCACCAGGATCGCATCCAGGTCGGTCAGCTCGTCGAAGCCGGTGGAGTAGATCCCCGGATCCAGCAAGAGCCGGGCCGTTCCCGTTTCGACCAGCACGCAAGACTGCCCCAGGTGAACGATCTGCACGGCGTTGCCTTCCTCTCCGGCCACCTCCGCCGAGGCGATCCGCTTCGCCCAGCGTGCCACGCCCCTGGCGCGCGCGGGTAGCCTCGCTGGCGTGCCGCGAGTGGTTGTCGATGTTGTCCCGAAACCCGAAATTCTCGATCCGCAGGGGCAGGCGATCGTGCGCGCGTTGCCTCGCCTTGGTGTGCGGGGGGTGCGCGGTGTGCGGCAGGGCAAGCATTTCGAGCTTGACGTCGACGACGATGTCGACGCCGAGACGCTGCACCGGATCGCGGGCGAGCTGCTCGCCAACCCGGTGATCGAGGACTGGACGGTGCGCCGGCTGTGAGTTGTCGGATCGGCGTCATCACGTTCCCCGGCACGCTCGACGACGTCGACGCAGTCCGTGCCGTGCGCTATGCCGGGGCCGAGCCGGTCGGCCTCTGGCATGCCGACGAGGACCTGCACGGCGTGGACGCCGTGATCGTGCCCGGTGGGTTCTCCTATGGCGACTACCTGCGGGCCGGCGCGATCGCGGCTCACCAGCCGGTGCTGCGCGCGGTCCGCGACGCCGCCGCCCGCGGCATGCCGGTGCTGGGCATCTGTAATGGCTTTCAGATCCTCTGTGAGGCGGCCCTGCTGCCCGGCGCGTTGGTGCGCAACGCGGGGTTGCACTTTGTCTGCCGTGGCCAGCGGCTGCGCGTGGAGACCAGCGCGACGGCCTGGACGGGCCGCTACGCCGCCGGTGCGGAGATTGTGGTGCCGCTGAAGTCCATCGAGGGCCGGTATGTGGCCGACTCCGCCACCCTGGCCACCCTGGAGGGCGCCGGCCGGGTGGTGTTCCGGTACCTGGGCGTCAATCCGAACGGTGCGCTCAACGACATTGCCGGGATCGCCTCGGCCGACGGCCGGGTGGTCGGCCTGATGCCCCACCCCGAACACGCCATCGACCCGCTCACTGGCCCGTCGAGCGACGGCCTGGACGTTTTCCGATCGGCCGTAGACGCGGTACTCGGTGCAGTGCGCGCCTAAAGACCTTGCTCGGGCACGGTCGGCCCCTCGCCGCGGCCTGCCCATCGCGGCAGCAGTTCAGCGATGGCGGCGTCGGAGGCGAATGGCTCGCTGACGGATAACCGGGGGCCTGCTCCGATCAGCTGGTAGCAGTCGCCTTGCCCGACGCCGTACACGCTGACCAGCGGCGGCCGCAGTTCGATCCGCCAGTAGTGCGGAATCCCGTACGTGGCGTACAGGGCAGGCTTGGTGGCCCGGTCCTCCAGGTGGCTGCCCGGTGACTCGATCTCCACTGCCACCAGCACCTCCGACGGCGCAAACCAATGCCTCTCCGGTTGTGGGCTGCGCACTACCAGGACGTCAGGGATGCGCGTCAACTGCCGTCTGAAGCGGATCTCCACGCCTTGCGTGACGGCAAGCGGCTCAGGCGCGGCCGCTTCCAGATGGACCAGGAGGCGAGCGGCGAAGGCCTGATGGAGGCTCGACGGTGACGGTGACACGGTCAGTGCTCCATCTGTCAGTTCGTACCTCCGGTTGCTTTCCGGGAACGCGTCGAGGTCATCGACGGTCCAGCCACCGGCCGGCATCTCCAGGAGCGGTTCGGTCATCGTCGTCTCCTCCTTGTGGGGCGGAGTCTAAAGCGCGGCATACCCTCGAAGCGTGGTGACCATTGAGCAGCCGTACCGGGAACTGGGCCTGGCCGACGATGAGTACGCGCGGATCCTCGAGATTCTCGGGCGCCGGCCCACCGCCGCCGAGCTGGCGATGTATTCGGTGATGTGGAGCGAGCACTGCTCGTACAAGTCGTCGAAGGTGCACCTGCGCTACTTCGCGGACACCACCACCGAGGCGATGCGGCAGCGGATGCTCGCCGGGATCGGGGACAACGCCGGCGTTGTGGAGGTCGGCGACGGCTGGGCGGTCACGTTTAAGATCGAATCGCACAATCATCCGTCTTATGTGGAGCCCTACCAGGGCGCGGCGACCGGCGTCGGCGGGATCGTGCGCGACATCATGGCCATGGGTGCCCGGCCGATCGCGGTCGCGGACTCGCTGCGTTTCGGCCCTGCGGACGCTCCTGATACCGCGCGGGTACTGCCCGGCGTGGTGGCGGGGATCGGTGGCTACGGCAACTGCCTCGGCTTGCCCAACATCGGTGGCGAGGTCGCCTTCGACCCGTCCTACGCGGGTAACCCACTGGTCAACGCGCTATGTGTGGGCGTGCTGCGAGTGGGCGACCTGCAGCTCGCGCACGCCAGCGGAGTCGGCAACAAAATTGTCCTGTTTGGAGCGCGCACCGGGCGCGACGGCATCGGCGGCGTGTCAGTGCTGGCCAGCGAGAGCTTCACCAGCGGGGCGGGCCGCAAGAAGCTACCCAGCGTCCAGGTGGGTGATCCGTTCGCCGAGAAGGTGCTGATCGAATGCTGCCTGGAGTTGTACGCCGCGGGGCTGGTGGTCGGCATCCAGGACCTGGGTGGGGCCGGTCTGGCGTGTGCGACCAGCGAGCTGGCCAGCGCCGGCGATGGCGGCATGCAGGTGGATCTCGACGCGGTACCGCTGCGGGCGCCGGGCATGACCCCGGCCGAGATCCTGTGCAGCGAGTCCCAAGAACGGATGTGCGCCGTGGTGCGTCCCTCCGATGTGGGCGCCTTCATGGCGGTGTGCGCGAAGTGGGACGTCACCGCGACCGTGATCGGTGAGGTCACCGACAGCGACCGGCTGGTCATCCGCTACCACGGCGATACCGTGGTGGACGCGCCGCCCCGCACCGTCGCGCACGAGGGCCCGGTCTACCACCGCCCGCTACAGCGACCGTCCACGCAGGACGCCCTGCAAGTGTCCACTCCGGACGTGCTGGCCCGACCGTCCACGGTGGATGATATTCGGGCCACGGTGCTGCGGATGGTGGCCAGCCCTGGACTGTGTTCGCGGGCCTGGGTGACCGACCAGTACGACCGCTACGTGCGCGGCGGCACCGTGCTCGCCCAACCCAGCGACGCGGGTTTGGTGCGCATCGACGAGACCACCCAGCGCGGGGTGGCGGTGGCCACCGACTGCAACGCCCGGTACTGCGCGCTGGACCCCTACGTCGGCGCCCAGCTCGCGCTGGCCGAGGCCTACCGCAACGTGGCGGTCACCGGCGCCACCCCGGTGGCCGTGACGAACTGCCTCAACTTCGGTGCGCCCACCGATCCCGGCGTGATGTGGCAATTCGAGCAGGCCGTCCGCGGGCTGGCCGACGGCTGCGCCCAGCTCGGCATCCCGGTCACCGGCGGCAACGTCAGCTTCTACAACCAGACTGGGGACACCGCCATCCTGCCCACTCCGGTGGTCGGGGTGCTCGGCGTGATCGACGATGTGCGGAACCGGATCCGCACTGGGTTGGGCCGCGGCGGTGACGAGATCTGGCTGCTCGGGGAGACTCGCGAGGAGTTCGGCGGCAGCGAATGGGCGCACGAGGTGCATGGCCACCTCGGCGGCCGGCCGCCCGCAGTGGATCTGGCCCGCGAGCAGGCGATCGGCCAGGTGCTGGTGACCGCATCGCGCGAGGGTCTGGTCAGCGGAGCCCACGATCTGTCCGACGGCGGCCTGGCGCAGGCGTTGGTGGAGGCCTGCCTGCTGGTCGGCGCCGGCGCCCAGGTGACCCTCCCCGCGAACCTCGACCCCTTTGTCGCGCTGTTCTCCGAGTCCTCAGCCCGCGTCCTCCTCGGCGTGTCGCGCGCTCATGCACAGCGTGTCGCGCAACTGTGCTCAGCCCATCGGGTTCCACTGACCCGGCTCGGCGAAGTCCATCCCACGCCCACGCTGGACATCGACCCTCTAGCACCCCTAACACTGACCGAACTCCGCACAGCCTGGGACTCCACCCTCCCCGCCCTGTTCGGCATCCCCTGACCGCGGTGAAGAGGTGGTGGACGGACTTGTGAGTGATCCGGTGGGGGCGTGGTTGGACGGGGTGGGGGTTGAGCCGGCGCGGGCGGAGGTGGCGCAGGCTGTGCGACGCAGCCTGCGGGCGCTGGCGCAGCTGGTGCCCGGCGCCGCGGTCGAGGTGCGAGTGCCGCCGTTCGCCGCGGTGCAGTGCATTGCGGGCCCCCGCCACACCAGAGGCACCCCACCCAACGTGGTCGAAACCGATCCCAGAACCTGGCTCCAACTAGCCACTGCCCGCATCACCTGGCCGACCGCGATCGCCGATGGCCGGGTGCGGGCCTCCGGCCCCCGCGCAGACCTCTCCCCCTGGCTGCCGCTACCGCATTCAGGGGGCTCAGCGGGGTAAAAGCCACTGAATAACCCCGCTGAGCCTGCCCAATGCGATGGGCGGCACGATGGGGATATGACGTTGGGGAAATATGAGAAAGCTGTGGGGGAGTTTGATAAGAGGGTGCGGACGGTGGCGGCCCACCAGTGGCACGACGCTACCCCGTGTGCGGAGTGGGATGTGCGGCAGCTGGTGAATCACCTGGTCGTCGAGCAGCTGTGGGCGCCGCTGCTGCTCAACGGCGCCACCGTCGAGGATGTCGGCGATCGCTTTGACGGCGATCAGCTCGGCGACGACCCGGTGACGGCCTGGGCGAGCGCATCGGCCGCGGCCCGCGAGGCCTTCGCGGCTCCAGGTGCGCTCCACCGATCCGTCGAGCTGTCCTACGGGCGCCGCCCCGCAGCGGGCTACTGCCAGGAGATGACCATGGACCTCACGGTGCACGCCTGGGACCTGGCCCGGGCCATCGGAGCGGCCGAGCAGCTCGACGGGGAACTGGTGTCCGACGTGCTGGCGTTCATCGAACCCCAAGTCGACCAACTGGTCGCGACCGGACTGTTCGCCCCGCCGGTAGAGGTGGGCGACGACGCCGACACGCAGACCCGGCTGCTGGCCCTGCTCGGACGTCGGGCGTAGCCAAGCCCGTAGACTGGACGGTATCGGCCAGAGGCATCAGAAAATCCCGAGTGTGGAGTCGCACGTGGGCAACGATCAGCCCCGGCAAGACCCCGACCGGCGAGACGACCGCGACGACTATGCCGGACCGCGTGAAGAGTGTGGTGTGTTCGGCGTATGGGCACCTGGCGAAGAGGTCGCCAAACTCGCCTACTTCGGCCTGTACGCCCTGCAACACCGGGGCCAGGAGGCTGCCGGCATCGCGGTGTCGGACGGCGCACAGGTGCTGGTGTTCAAAGACCTCGGCCTGGTCAGCCAGGTGTTCGATGAGCAGGTGCTGTCCAGCCTGACCGGGCACATCGCCGTCGGGCACTGCCGGTACTCCACCACCGGCTCCACCACCTGGGAGAACGCCCAACCGACCTTCCACACCACGGCTGCCGGATCCGGCCTGGCGCTGGGACACAACGGCAACCTGGTCAACACCGCCGAGCTGCTGGTCCAGGCCGGCAAGCTAGGCACCCGGAATGGGGCGACCACCGATTCCGACCTGATCACCGGCCTGCTCGCCGCAGCCGCGGCGGACATCGGGATCGAAAACGCGGCCCAGTGCGTGCTGCCCCGGCTGCGGGGAGCGTTCTCGCTGGTGTTCTGCGATGAGGACACCCTGTATGCGGCGCGCGACCCGCACGGCGTCCGCCCGCTGGTACTGGGCAGGCTGGAGCGTGGCTGGGTGGTGGCCAGCGAGACCGCGGCGCTGGACATCGTCGGCGCGAGCTTCGTTCGGGAGGTCGAGCCGGGCGAGCTGCTGGCCATCGACGCCGGCGGGCTACGCAGCTCCCGCTTCGCCAGCCCCGATCCCAAGGGCTGCGTCTTCGAATACGTCTACCTGGCCCGGCCGGATACCAGCATCGCCGGCCGGGGAGTGCACGTGACCCGGGTGGAGATCGGTCGCCGGTTGGCCAAGGAGCATCCGGTCGACGCCGATCTGGTCATTCCGGTACCCGAATCGGGCACCCCGGCCGCGATCGGTTATGCCGAATACTCGGGCATCCCGTACGGCAAGGGCCTGGTGAAGAACGCCTACGTCGGGCGCACCTTCATCCAGCCCTCCCAGACGATCCGCCAGCTGGGCATCCGCCTCAAGCTCAACCCGCTACGCGACGTCATCCGCGGCAAGCGCCTGGTGGTGGTGGACGATTCCATCGTGCGCGGCAACACCCAGCGCGCGCTGGTTCGGATGCTGCGCGAGGCCGGCGCGATCGAGGTGCACGTCCGCATCGCCAGCCCGCCGGTGCGCTGGCCGTGCTTCTATGGCATCGACTTCGCCTCCCGTGCCGAGCTGATCGCCAACGGCGACAGCGGCGTAGAGGTTGAGGGAATCCGGCGCTCCATCGGGGCGGACAGCCTGGGTTACGTCAGCCTGGACAACCTCATCGCCGCCTCGGAGCAGCCGGCGTCCCGGCTGTGCACGGCCTGCTTCGACGGTCGCTATCCGATCCCGTTGCCCGCAGCCGAAGCCATCGGCAAGCATCTGCTCGAAAAGCTTGGCGGGGTCGAGCGCGGCATCGCGGGTGACGCTGCGCCGGTGTTGCCGGTGGGGGCCGGCGCCGAGGATGCGCTACGGCGTCCCTGACTCGGTGCCGGACCGGGTAACGTTGCGGTAACAGCTCGTCGGGGCATCTTTCGCGCCATTATCACGTGTCCTGGAGCGCTCGCCATGACCGAAATCGACAGCCCGCGCGTCACCTACGCAGCAGCCGGGGTGGATATCGCTGCCGGGGAACAGGCGGTCGCTGCACTGCGCCCACACACCGAACGGGCCCGCCGCCCGGAGGTACTGGGCACGATCGGCGGTTTCGCCGGCCTGTTCAAGCTCAAACTGGAACGCTGGCGGGAACCCGTGCTGGCCAGCTCCACCGACGGCGTCGGCACCAAGATCGCAGTGGCGCAGGCGATGGACGTCCATCACACCATCGGGATCGATCTGGTCGCGATGGTCGTCGACGACCTGGTGGTCTGCGGAGCTGAACCGCTGTTCTTACAGGACTACATCGCGGTCGGGAAGGTGGTACCCGAACGCATCGCAGAGCTGGTCCGGGGCATCGCCGACGGGTGCGTCCAGGCCGGCTGCGCGCTGCTGGGCGGGGAGACCGCCGAGCATCCAGGAATGATGACCGACGAGGACTACGACCTGTCCGCGACCGCAGTGGGGGTGGTCGAGGCCGATGCCATCCTCGGGCCAGAGTGCGTCCGGCCCGGTGACGTGGTGGTGGCGATGGGCTCGTCGGGACTGCACTCCAACGGTTATTCGCTAGCCCGGCATGTGCTACTGGATATCGCCCGGATGCCGCTGGACGGTCATGTCGAGGAGTTCGGCCGCACGCTGGGGGAGCAGTTGCTCGAACCTACCCGGATCTACGCCAAGCACTGCATGGCGTTGGTCGCGGAGACCGAAGTGCGGACCTTCGCGCACGTCACCGGCGGCGGGCTGGTGGCGAACCTGTCGCGAGTGATGCCGCGCGGTCTGGTGGCGGTGCTCGAGCGCGGCAGTTGGACGCCGGCCGCGGAGTTCGCGCTGATTGCCCTCCGTGGGCGGGTGGAGCGGGCGGAGATGGAAAACACGTTCAACATGGGTGTCGGGATGGTGGCGGTGGTCGACGCCGCTGAGGTGGATCGGGCGCTGGCCGTCCTCACCGCACGGCATGTGCCCGCGTGGGTTCTCGGCGAAGTGCGAAAATCGCGTGATGTCACCGTCGACGGCGCCGCGAAAGGCTCCCCTCGCGCGCTGCTGCGCGGGGAGCATCCACGGTTTTAACTAGGATTGGCTTCAGCGGCGGTATTCGTCGTACTCGTCGGCGTAAGTGTCGTCGCTGCGGTCCCCGTCACCGTAGCTGTCACTGTGGCTGCCGCCGTTGCCGCCCGACAGCTCTCGTTGCAGAGCTTCAAGATCCGTGGCGGGAGAGCTGTACTTGAGCTCCCTGGCCACCTTCGTCTGCTTGGCCTTGGCTCGGCCGCGCCCCATGGCTCGACCCCCTCGCACGCAGGGACGGGGCCATCCGGGGGAACGGCGGCCTCGTTCGCTCAACAACATCCGTTGGTTACCACCGTACAGGGTTCTCCGCAGCGGATGCGACGTGGCAGCTCCTGCCGGGAGTGTCGGGTCGGCGTCAGTCGGTGAGTCCGCGTTGCTCGGCGAGCAGCTCATCCACCGAGGCCGTTCCCCGGGCATAACGGGAACCGATTTCGGCATTGCAGGTGTCCACCACGTGCTGTACCTCGCGGCGGCGGCGGGACACCGAGGTCTCCTCCGTCTGGTAGGCCGCCAGCGCATCGGTGAGCTGCTCGGCGGACAGTGAGCCCACATCGGACAGATCGACATCGGCGACCAGGGCCTCGATGTGGCGGCGGTGCGCCTCGGCCTGCGAGGGCTGTAACGGTTGATGGCGGCCTGATCCGGTCGCCGGGGCGATGGCGTTCTCAGCCAGGATTGCCGCTAGGTCGGCGACGACGGGAGCGGTGCTGCCCTTCTGGCGGCGACGCTGTTCGGCACGCACGATGTCGATTCGGGCGTGCAGCAACCGTCGAAGGTAGGACAGATCGGTCTCCTCCTGCGCCGCGAGATCCCGCCGCGCCCGCACCTCCCCCATCGGTAGTTTCCCAAGCCCGGCAACGAACCCAGGCTCGAGTATCCGCTCGATCACGCCGCTCATCCTGCCACCCTCCCCGCATTCAGCGGGCTGAGCGGGGTAATCAGGGCTGCCATAGCCCCGCTGAGCCTGCTCAATGCGTTCGTCTAGCCCCTGAGGCGGCGCAGCGCGGCCCGGCCGGGGGGTTCGCCGGTGTCGGGGGGGAGGGAGGCGGGGTCGATAGACGCGGACGCTTCGCCGGCGTGCAGCGGGGTGTCGGGTTCTACCGAGCGTTTGAGTAGGGCTAGGGCTAGGGGGCCCAGTTCGTGGTGGACGGCCACGGTGCCGATCCGGCCGACCACCCGCTCGCCGGCCCGTACCGGGTCCCCGGTGGTGGGCGCCTTCTCGGGTGATTCCAGGTGCAGCAGCACCATCCGCCGCGGTGGGCGGCCCAGATTGGCCACCCGAGCGACCGTTTCCTGGCCCCGGTAGCACCCCTTGTCCAGGTGCACCGCGGGACCGATCCAGCCGACCTCATGCGGGATAGTGCGCTCGTCGGTGTCGATGCCCAGGCGCGGGCGCAGCCCCGCCACGCGGAGCGCCTCGTACGCCCAGGTGCCCGCCGGGGTGGCGCCGGCGTCGACGAGTCGCTGCCAGACCTGGATGAGCTCACCGCGGGGCACCAGCAGGTCTGTTCGTCCCGGCGCCACCCGGACGAAGCCGCCCAGGTCTCCGGCTTGGGCGAGCAGCTGGTCGGTGCCGGGCCCGAGCAGCGATAACACGGCCAGCTCAGCCGTCGCATCCCGCGGCGCCACCTTCGACCAGAACACCATCGAGTTCAGGTAGGTCAGCAGCCCCTGCGCTGCGGCTGGCTCGGTGTCCAGCCACACCGTGCCGTCCACATGGGAGACCACCGCGTGGTGCTCGACGTGCCCGCGCAGGTCCAGCACCAGCGCCTCGGTGTGCTCGCCATCACCCAGCTCGAGCAGGTGCTGCGAAGTGATGGTGTGCAGCCAGCTCAGCCGGTCCTCGCCCGGCACGGCGAGTATTTCCCGGTTCGACCGATCGACCACCGCCACCCCACGCTCGGCAGCGCGCTGCTCACCCAGCGGGTCGCCGTGGTGCCAGGCGACGCCGGGGTCGGGGGAGTCCTCGGGCGGGCGCACCGCGCCCGGCAACTGCAGCAGCGGTGAGGTCACGAGCTGTTGGTCTCGGCGGTTGGTTCGGCGTGCTCGGCGCAGCGTCCCGACAGGGCCAGATGGCTGGGGTCAACCACGAACCCGAATCGGGACCGCAGCCGCTCGATCAGGTCGGTGAGCTCCTCGGGCGGCACTTCGGTGATGGCTGCGCAGCGGTGGCACACCAGGTGAACGTGCCCGTGGCCTTGGGTGGAGTAGCTCGGCGCGCCGTGTCCGAGGTGGGTGTGTTGCACCAGATCGAGACCTTCGAGCAGCTCAAGGGTGCGGTAGATGGTGGTGATATTGACCGCGGGCGCGACGCGCTGGACGTGCTCGCAGATCCGCTCCGGGGTGGCATGTTCCAATTCCCGCACCGCGTCGAGCACCAGCTGACGTTGCGGGGTCAGCCGCATCCCCCGCTGGTGCAGCGTCCGGCGCAGGCTGGTGTCCACCCCATGATGGTACCGCGCGTGCTGGTGCTCGATTGGGTATCGAGCCTGGTACTGCGCACCCTTGAGCCCCGCGTGGGCCCGCGGTCGACAGTGGCGTCGGGTTATCCGTTGCGGCCCTGTTAAGGCGCCGGATAGCGTGCAGGTACACGGGAAAGGAGGTGGTCCAAGGTTGAACGGCTATAGGACTCGTGAGGTGGCTGCCAGCTAGAGCCGCCGACGGCCGTGGAAGGCCACCTCCACTCCGACCATGTCGATTCACGACAGCGGAGAAGCGAGAGGCGGCCGGCGAATCCAAGGCAGTCACCCGGCCCCCGGGGTGCCCGAGCGCTAGTCCTGCTCGGGCCCGCCGCCCTCAAGCGGCACTCCCCGGGGGTCGACTCATATTTCCCGGCGTTGGGGGTGTTGGCGTCAGCCGGCCACGCGGTGGAGGCGGACGGAGACGTGTGGCTGCATGGGCTGGCCGACCATGGCCCGCTCCTCGACGTAAGCCAGGTCGCCGCCTTCGACGATGCCGTAGAGGCGGTGTGCAGCAGTGACCTCCTTGGCCGATGCGCTGCGCACCACCGCGTCGGTGGCCAGCTCCCACGAGGTCTGGTTGCGCGGCCGCCCGTAGTAGAGCTCCACGATCCCGGTGCCGTGTGCGGCGAGCAGCTCGATGGTGTCATCGGTCTGGGGCCGCCAGAACCCGGTCTCGCGGGCCGCCGGCCGGATCACCTCGCCGTCATCGTCGAGCAGCCATGCGCGCGACTCGTAGCGCAGGAACGGCCGCCCGTCATGGCAGATCACCAGCTGCTGGCCGAAGCGGAATGGCCCGTCGATGGTCGGGTAGACGATCTCTCCTTGGCCGCGCCAGACTCCGACCAGGGGCAGCAGCATGAGGCAGTGGGGGTGCAGCTCAGGACCCTCCCGCAGGTTCGCGGTGTCCCCGGGAATCGGCAGATCGGTGAACTCGGGCATGTTCTTGATGCCGGTGTGCTGTGCACGCTGCGCAGCGATCCGCAGTGCCTCGTCGCCGCTGGAACCGCCGGTGGCTGCCACGTCCGAGATCATAGTTGAGCCCGCCAGCGGCGTGCGGTGATCGCGCTTTGGGTGTCGTGGGGTGTTGTCAGGGACACATTCTGTCGTGTACGGCACTCAAACAGTGATCATCGACCTGCTACCACGCACCCGAGCAGTATCAGCCCACTTGCAGTTGCAGCAGCTGAACCTTGGAGTTCTCCAGCTCCACCTCGAAGACGCCCGGGGTGTTCGCGGTGAAAACGACCGACGCGGTGGCGCCTGCGGGAATGTTGGCCTTGCGGTCGTAGCCGTGTACGTGGATCTCGTCGGCCACGTCGCTGCTGACCGACAGCACGATCGGTGTGCCTAGCGGTACGGCGATCCGCCCGGTGTCGCCGCTGGCCTTGCCGCCGCGGACCTTGATGCTGATCGTGCGGACGGTCGAGGCGGCCGGCGGCTTGGCTGACGCACCGGCAGAGTTGGCGCCGGGCTCGGTGGCCCCGTGCCCGCAGCCACCGAGCGTGCCCACCGCCACTGCTGCCACCGCTATCACGATTTTGACTCGACCCATCTGCTTACCTCCCCAGTGACCGGCTGTGCGAGGGTGGTAAGCCTGCCACGGCCTCCGGATCCCAGTTTCGGAGGTAGCGCAGCGCGCACGAACATCTATCACGCAGTGGCGACG
>JBHELN010000213.1:0-10936 GCA_046263115.1 Pseudonocardiaceae bacterium
GACCTGCTTGTCGTCGTAGGCGCCGACGTAGGTCAGCACCGGGTGGCGGTCCTCGGGCGGAGTCAGGATGGTCGACATCTCGCGGATGCCGGCCAGCGACATCTCCAAGGTCCGCGGTATCGGGGTGGCGGACATGGTGAGCACGTCGACGGCGGTGCGCAGGGCTTTGATGTGCTCCTTGTGCTCGACGCCGAAGCGCTGCTCCTCGTCGACCACCACCAGCCCGAGGTCCTTCCAGCGCACCCCGGTCTGCAGCAGCCGGTGGGTGCCGATCACGATGTCCACCGATCCGTCGGCCAGGCCGCGCAGCACCTCGGCCGCATCGCCGGGATGCGTGAAGCGGGACAGCCCGCGCACGGTCACCGGGTAGGAATGCATCCGGTCGGAGAAGGTCTGCAGGTGCTGCTGGGCGAGCAGGGTGGTGGGCACCAGCACGGCCACCTGCTTGCCGTCCTGCACGGCCTTGAAGGCGGCCCGCACCGCGATCTCGGTCTTGCCGTAGCCGACATCGCCGCAGACCACCCGGTCCATCGGGACACCGCGGCGCATATCCGCCTTGACCTCGTTGATCGCGGCGAGCTGGTCGGGTGTCTCGGTGTAGGGAAAGGCGTCTTCCAGCTCGGCCTGCCACGGGGTGTCCGGGCCGAACGCGTGCCCCGGGGAAGACTGCCGGGCCGCATACAGCTGCACCAGCTCGGCGGCGATCTCCTTGACCGCCTTGCGAGCGCGGCCCTTGGTCTTGGACCAGTCCGACCCGCCCAGCTTGTTCAGGGTCGGCAGCTCACCGCCGACGTAACGGGTTACCTGGTCGAGCTGGTCGGTGGGGATGTAGAGCCGGTCCCCTGGCTGGCCGCGCTTGCTGGGCGCGTACTCCACGAGCAGGTACTCCCGGGTGGCGCCGTGTACGGTGCGCTCCACCATCTCCAGGAACCGGCCGATACCGTGCTGCTCGTGCACCACGTGATCGCCGCTGCGCAGCGCCAGCGGGTCGACCGCGTTGCGCCGGCGCACCGGCATCTTCGACATGTCCCGGCTGCCGGTGCCGCCTCGCGCCCCGGTGATGTCGCTCTCGGTTAGGACCGCCAGCGCCAACGCGGGAACGGAGAAACCGTCCTCCAGGGTGCCGCGGACCACGGTGACGGTCCCGGCCGCAGGCGGCTGCCCCAACCCGTCCGTCGCGTGCACCGCCGGCACGTCGGCATCGCGTAGCTGCTCGCAGGCGCGCTGGGCGGTGCCGGTGCCGGGCACCACCAGGACTGCGGCGCCGCCGGTGGCGGTATGCGCGCGCAGGTCGGCCAACGCGCGAGCCACGTCGCCGTGGTAGGACTGCGCGGGGATGATCTGCAGCTGCAGCGGGCCGTGGGCGTCGGTGGTCAGCGGGCTCAGCGTCCACCAGGCCAGCCCGGTGCTGCGGGCGTGCTGGGCGATCTCGCTCAGGTCGCGGTACGCCGAGGCGGAGAGGTCCAGCGCCGCGACGTCGACTGGAGCTGCTCCCCCACCAGCGGCCACCATCCAAGACGCCTCCAGGAACTCCTGCCCGGTACGGACCAGGTCGGCGGCGCGGGTCCGGATCCGCTCCGGGTCGGCGAGCAACACGTGGGTCCCCGCCGGCATCACGTCGGTGAGCAGGGCCAGCTCTCGACCCGCAAGTACCGGGATGAGCGATTCCATGCCCTCAGCCGGCACGCCAGAGGCGACCCTCTCCAGCAGCTGCGCGACCGGCCCGGGTGGGGCCTTCGCGACGAGGTCAGCCGCGGCGGCCCGGACCCCGTCGGTGAGCAGCAGTTCCCGGCATGGCGGGGCATGCAGCTCGTCGGCGGGTGCCAGGGTGCGCTGGTCGGCGACGGCGAACGAGCGGATCTCGGAAATCTCGTCGCCCCAGAATTCCACCCGCAGCGGATGATCGGCGGTGGGCGGAAAGACGTCGATAATGCCGCCCCGGACAGCGAACTCGCCGCGCCGATCGACCATGTCCACCCGGGTGTAGGCGAGGTCGGCCAGCCGGGCCAGCACTCCGGCGAAGTCGTGTATCTGCCCGACGCGAAGCCGCACCGGGGCGATGTCGCCCAGCCCGGACAACATCGGTTGGATCAGTGAACGCACCCCGGTGACCACCACCTGCAACGGGGAACCGTCTTCCGGATGAGCCAGCCGGCGCAGTACCGCCAGCCGGCGCCCCACCGTGTCGGCCCGGGGAGACAGCCGCTCATGCGGCAGCGTCTCCCACGAAGGCAGCTCGGCGACCACCCCGGCGCCCAGCATGTCGGCCAGTTCGGAGGTCAGCTCGCCGGCTTCCCGATCGGTGGCGGTAACGGCAAGCACCGGGTGTCCGGCGCTGGCCAGCGCAGCCACGGCCAGTGGGCGAGTGGCAGTGGGGCCCTGCAGCTTCAGCTCGGGGTCGGTGGCCCGGGCGAGCAATTCGCGCAGCGAGGGTTCCGGCAGTACGGCCTCGAGCAGACCGGACAGATGAGCGGATGTGGTTGGTAGCGTGGTCGCTACAGGCACCGTGGTGGACCTTTCAGGCGCAGACGTCCTTGATGCAGAACAGACCCCTACCGGGACGCCGACCGAGCGCAGAGGGGTCGTGCTCACCACGATACCGATCGGCCTCCTCCCCCGATCACGCAGGGTTGGTAGCGGTTGCGGCAGCGCCGAGCCGCCCTTGGTAGTCCTTGAAGAGCAGGTTACGTGCCGGGGACCGGTGATATCGGTAATCGTGGAGCTACGGTGCGCTGTATGCTGAATTCGGTAATCGTTTATGTGCGGCTTATTTTGGGACGATACGTTATTCGACCAGAAATACCTTAACTATGGGGTGGGGATATTGACGGCCGCTGCAGGAGTGGACGGATTCGGACAATCCGGTCGGTCCGACGTAAAAAGCATCGTGCTAGGCGACGATCATGCGGTGTTCGTGGAATCGCTGGTGTCAGTCCTGACCAGCCAGGGATTCCGGGTACCAGCGGTGGCCCGCAGCCTGGCCGGAACGATTGAGGCGACCCGTCATCACCAGCCCGATGTCTGCCTGCTCGCATGGCGTTTTTCCGATGGTGACGGAGTCAGCGCGATCGGTCGGATTAATGCGGTGAGCCCGGCGACCCGGGTGCTCATACTGGCAGCGGATCGTGATGCCGAAGCGATGCGCCAGGCCGTCCGATTAGGCGCCGCCGGATACCTGCATAAGACCTGTGGCGTCCGAAAGCTGGTGCACGCGCTGGAGCGCGTCATCGGCGGCGCAGTGGTGCTGGATACGCCCCGACCGAGCAGCCCGAGATCCGACGTCTCGGAGGCGCGCCGGCTGGCCGCGCACCTGACCGCTCGCGAGCGCGAATGCCTCGCTCTGCTCGTCGAGGGCCTCGACACTACGGCGATGACGCTGCGCCTGGGCGTGTCGACCACCACCGTACGAAGTCATGTCCAGGCGCTGCTGACCAAACTCGGGGTGCACTCCCGGCTCGAAGCCGCCACCTTCGCGGTGCGGTATGACCTTGTCGATCACGACCAGCATGGCCGGGAGAGCCGCACAAGAACGGGGTAGCCGTGTCGGGGACCAAACCGCAGAGCACGGTTCGCGGTGCGATCCCGGTCCGGGTATTGCTGGTCGACGACCAGCAGATGCTGATCGAGGCGCTCGCGGCCAAGCTATCGACGACACCCGACATCGTGGTGGTCGGGCACTGCACGATCCGGGATCCGGACCCCGGTGGGCTCGCTGCCCTGCTGCGTCCAGACGTCATCACCATTGAGGTCGCGCAGGTCCGCGATGCGGCCATGGTGCTCGCATTGTTCCGCGCCGCCTGGCCTCCGGCACGATTCGTGGTGCTCACCGCAAGCCGCGATCCTGGTCAGGCGGTGGAGGCAGCGCGGGCGGGCGCCGACGGCTGGGTGTCGAAAGAGTCCTCCATCGACGTCCTCACCCACGCGCTGCGCTGCGCCAGTCAAGGACATGCCTGCTTTCCTCCTGAGCAGCTGGGGCACGTGCTGGAAGAGTTGCGGGCCGATGTCGGGCGGGCGCAGCGTCGTGACGGACCGTTGGAGGTGCTGACTCCGCGGGAACGCGACGTGCTGGTGTGCCTAGCGCAGGGCCACGGCCCAGCGGAGATCGCCCTTGAGCTCGGCGTTTCGACGCACACCGTCCGGACCCACACCAATAAGATTTTCGCCAAACTGGGCGTGCACAGCCGGCTCGAGGCGGTCGCCATGGCGCGGGAGGCGCTACGCCGCAGCCTGCCTCCTGCATCGGACGTACCTACCGTCACCCCGGCGCAGGAGCCGGTCGCCAGCGCTGGACCGTAGCGTCGGCTCACATCATGAGCGAAGCGCTGCACGACATCCACCTGGCCGGGTTCCCCGACCCGCACGGGGCCGGTCCCCTGCCGCCGGTGTTGATGTACCACTCGGTGGCACCGTACGAGCATGACCCGTACCGGGTGACCGTGCATCCCGCACGGTTCGAGCGGCAGCTGCGCTGGATGCATCGGCGCGGGCTGCGGGGCACCTCGATGCGCGAGCTGCTGGTGGCCCGGCGTTCGGGCACCGACCGGGGTCTCGTCGGGCTCACCTTCGACGACGGCTACGCCGACTTCGGCGAGCACGTGCTGCCGGCGCTGGCCCGGTTCGGTTTCAGCGCGACCGTGTTCGTGATCGCCGATTTACTGGGCGGGTCCAACAAGTGGGACGCGGCGGGTCCCCGCAAGCCTCTCATGACGGTTGACCAGATCCGGCACGTGGCGCAGCTCGGGATCGAGATCGGTTCGCACTCCAGGCGGCATGTGTCCCTGACGTCACCCTGTGACCTCATCGGTGAGGTGTCCGAGAGCCGAACAATCCTGGCGGACCTGACCGGGGAACCGATCACCGGTTTCTGCTATCCCTACGGGCATCTGAACAAGCTGGCCGTGGACGCCGTGCGCGCGGCCGGCTACCACTACGGCTGCGCCATCTGGCGCTCACCGCTGACCGGTCTGCACGCCCTGCCACGTACCTATATCGGAGACCGGGACGGTCCGCTGCGGTTGCGCGCCAAGTGGTGCCAGCACCGGTACCGGCACCACCGGTGACGTCGCTGAGCGTGTTGCACGCTGCCCAGCCCACCGAGGCCGGGGTCGCCGGATACGTCGCGGGGGTCGCCGCCGACCAGCTCGCCCGAGGATGGCAGGTCACCGTCGCCTGCCCGCCCGGCGGCCGGCTCGCCGCCGCCCTGGCCGAGCGCGGGATACCGCGATTGCACTGGCCCGCGACCCGTTCACCCGGCCCGGGCACGGTCGCCGAGACGCGACGCCTGCACCGGCTGATCAGCGCAGCGCAGCCTGACGTGGTGCACCTGCACTCGGCGAAGGCGGGCTTGGCCGGGCGGCTCGCGGTGCGCGGCCGCCGTCCCACGCTGTTCCAACCGCACGGCTGGTCGTGGCTGGCCGCCCGGGGCGCGACCGCCCGCGGCGCACTGGCCTGGGAACGGCTGGCAGCACGCTGGACGCATCTGATGGTGTGCGTCGGCGACGGCGAAGCCGCCCTTGCCCGCCGCCGGCGAGTGGGCACCCGCCACCTCGTCGTCCACAATGGCGTAGATCTTGCCAACTTCAGGCCGGGCAACGAGCAGACTCGGATGGCAGCCCGCGACCGGCTGGGAATCGATCGGGATGTGCCGCTGGCGGTATGTCTCGGCCGGATCACCCGGCAGAAGGGCCAGGACGTCCTGCTTGCGGCATGGCCCCGGGTGCGGTCGCGATGCCCGGCGGCGCAGCTGTGCATCGTCGGCGACGGTGAGGCGCTGCCCACGTTGCGCGCTTGCGCGCCGCGCGGCGTGCGTTTCATGCCGCCGGTCACCGATCCGCGTTGCTGGTACGCGGCGGCCGACGTGGTGGTCCTGCCCTCGCGCTGGGAAGGCTTGTCGCTGACCCTGCTCGAGGCGCTGGCCAGCGGTTGCCCCGTGGTGGTCACGGACATCCCCGGCCTGGCCGAAGCGGTCACCGCCGGCGCGGGCGTGCGGGTCCCGGCCGGCGACGCTGACACACTGGCCCATGCCGTAGCGCGGCGGCTCACCGATCCCGACCTGCGAGCCGCCGAAGGACGTGCCGCGGCCCAGGCTGGCCACGCTTTCGACGTGCGGCGCACCCACGAGCAACTCGCCACCATCACCGCTGAACTACACCGTGATCACCGCTTGGGGAGGTTCAGCCGCGCCCTCCGCGGCTGAACCTCAAGCGGGGATACGTATGTGGTGCTGATCCCTACGTACTCACCAGCGTACCCACCGTGACATGCCGTGCCGACTCACCGTGATCCGTCGAACGACGTAGGTGAGCTACCGCCTATGACGGAGGTCCGTGCGCCCGCAGGATGCGACTGTCGGGAGGGCACTCAGATCACAGGTCGGGGGACACGATGGCGCAGCAGCGGCTTTCACTCGCGATCAACGGACGTGAACGCCTCCTCGAGAGGCGCCTGGTGCCCTTCTCCGCACCAGAGGCGCAACCGGGCAACGGCAACGGACCCCCCAAGCTGGGACCGGTGGCGATCGTGGGCCTCGGCTACGTCGGGCTGCCCACGGCGTTGGCCCTGCTAGGCGGCGCGTCCGAGATCACCGGTTACGACATCAGCGACGACCGGTTACGCGCCATCGAGTTCGGCGATGTCGATCTCAGCGAGCTCGACCGGGCGCGGCTGGCCGAGGCACGCAGCGACGAGAACTTCCTGCTGACCAGCGACGCCGCTGCGCTGGCCGCAGCCGACGCGGTGATCATCTGCGTGCCAACCCCGGTGGACGAGCGCCACGTCCCGGCCCTCGGCGCCCTGACCGGTGCCTGCCAGACCGTCGTGGCACACGCCCACCCGGGACAGACGATCATCCTGACCTCGACCAGCTTCGTGGGCACCACCCGCCAGCTGCTGGTCGAACCGCTGCAGCAGCGTGGCCTAACCGTGGGCACCGACGTCTACGTCGCTTTCAGCCCAGAGCGCATCGATCCGGGCAATCACGACCACGTCCAGCGCGAAACCCCCCGAGTGGTCGGCGGGATCTCGACGGCCTGCAGCGTGCAGGCCGCTCGGGTGATCGGCCAGTTGACCGACTCGGTGTACCTGGTGAGCTCCCCGGAAGCGGCCGAGCTGACCAAGCTGTACGAGAACATCTTCCGCGCGGTCAGCCTGGCGCTGGCCAACGAGTTCAGCGACGTGTGCGCCACGCTGGGGCTGGACCCAATTGAGGTGACCCTGGCGGCCGGCACCAAGCCCTACGGCTTCCTCGCCGCGTTCCCCGGACCCGGCGTAGGTGGGCACTGCATCCCGTGCGATCCGCACTACCTGCTGTGGCAGCTGCGCGACGCCAACCGGCCCACCCCGCTGATCGAACAGGCGATGCAGTCCATTCACGCGCGCCCGACCCGTGTCGTCGAGCGGGCCGCCGAGGTGCTCGCCGCCGACGGCCGATCACTGGACGGCGCGAAGGTGATCGTGGTCGGCGTCAGCTACAAGGCCGGGGTCAGCGATGTCCGGGAATCCCCGGCGCTGCCGCTGATTGATGGGCTGGCTGAGCGCGGCGCCGAGGTCGCTTATCACGACCCGCTGGTGCCGGCCATCAAGACGGCCCAGGGCCAGGTGCTGAGCAACGTCGCAGTACCCAGTGGGGCCGGTTGGGAATTGGCGATCATCCAGGTGGTGCACCCGGCCACCGACTACAGCTGGGTGCAGGACTGCCCTCGGGTACTCGACGCCACCTATCTATTCGACGCCGCCGCACAGCGCAGCGTGGTGTGAGGCCGAACGTCGATGACTTCCCCGACTTCTCCCCTCAGGCTGGACACCAGCACCCCGGCGGTTATTCTCAAGCTCGACCACAACGTGATGCACCACGGCGGGTTGGGTGCGATCCGCAGCCTGGGACGCCTGGGCGTGCCGGTGTACGGCGTACACGAGGACCCGCTGGCGCCCGCGGCACGCTCCCGCTACCTGCACGGCCGGTGGATCTGGCGGTCGGCCCCCGAGGATGTGCACCGGGTGCGCACCGGGCTGATCGCACTGGCCGAGCGTATCGGCCGTCGGTCGGTGCTCATCCCCACCGACGACGCCGGCGCCATCTTCCTCGCCGAGCAGGGCAGCGACCTACGTCAGTATTTTCTGTTCTCCGCTCCACCCGCGGGCCTGCCGCGCCAGCTGGCCGGCAAGTACACGCTGTACCAGCGGTGCCGCGAGCTGGGCTTACCGTGCGCGGCGGCCGCACTCCCCGAAACGCTCGGCGACGGCCAGCGCTTCGCCGAGCAGGTCGGGTTCCCGCTGGTCGCCAAGCTGGCCACGCCCTGGCAGTCGAAGAGCGCAAAGGGAATGCGCAGTACGTCGGTCATCCGAAGCCACGACGATCTCGCCCAGACCTGGCAGGCTTGCGAGGAATCCGGCAGCGGCGCGCTGATGCTGCAGGAGTACGTCAAAGGGTGGGACTACTTCTTCCACGCATACTGCGACGCCGACTCGCGCTGCCGGCCCGCCTTCGTCGGCAGCAAAGAACGCTCTTATCCGGCGCACGCCGGGCTGACCAGCCTCGGGCGCTGGGTGGATAATCCGGAACTGCACCACCAGGCCACCGAGCTGGTCGCGCGGGTGGGTTTTCGGGGCATCGTCGACCTCGATTACCGCTTCGACCCTCGCACCAGCACTTACAAGTTGCTGGACTTCAACCCCAGGCTGGGTGCGCAATTCCGGCTTTTCTCCGACACCGCGGGCGTCGACGTGGTGATCGCGGCGCATCTGGACCTGACCGGCCGGGAGATTCCGCACGGCTCGGCCCACCTCGGCCGCAGCTTCCTGGTGGAGAACTACGACCCAATCGCCGCCCTGGCCTACCGGCGCCTCGGCCTGGATCTGCGGTCCTGGGCGACCTCGCTGCGCCGGGCCGATGAGCTGGCCTGGTTCGCCCGTGACGATCTTGCACCATTTGGGCTGATGTGCCTGCGCATGGGGTGGCGGGCGATCACCCGTCCGCTGAACCGGCGCGGCACTCGCCGATCCATCACCAAACCACTACCCGCACGGAGGACCCCGGCATGACAAACGGCATTGAAGATCCGGTCGACGTCGCAATTGTGGGCGCTGGCCCGTACGGCCTGTCGCTCGGCGCACACCTAGGTGCCGCGGGCGTGTCGTTTCGCCAGTTCGGGCTGCCGATGCAGCTGTGGCGAGAGGCGATGCCGGCCGGCATGTACCTCAAGTCGCAGGGGTTCGCGTCCAACCTGTCCGACCCGGCCGGCCGGCGCACCCTGCGCGCGTTCTGCTCGTCCACTGGCCGTGACTACGCCGACTACGGGCTGCCGGTGTCGCTGGAGACGTTCGTGGCCTACGGGGACTGGTTCCGCCGCGCGGAGGTACCGAAGCTGGAAGAAGTGATGGTCACCGACGTGACCCGGGCCGGAGCGCCCAATGAGCCCCGGGCCGGAGGGCCCTTTGAACTGAGCCTGGCCGACGGCGGCGTTGCGCGGGCCCGCACGGTGGTTGTGGCCACCGGGGTACAGCACTTCCCGTACGTGCCAGCCATCCTGGCCGAGCTGCCGGCGCAGGTGTGCACGCACCCCAGCGCGCACGACGACCTCGCCGTGTTCGCCGGCCGCGAGGTCGCCGTGATCGGCGCCGGGCAGGCGGCGCTGGAATCGGCCGCCTTGCTGCATGAGTCGGGCGCGCGGGTCACCGTGATCGCCCGCACCTCGAAACTGGTGTGGAACGGCGAACCACTGCCTGCGCAACGGTCGCTGCTGCGGCGGCTGCGCGAGCCCGAGGCCACCCTCGGCTCCGGATGGTCCACCTGGTTCTACTCCACCCAACCGCACCTGTACCGCCGGTTACCCGTCGCCCGGCGTGTCCACACCGCGCGGACCGCGCTGGGGCCGGCCGGCGCACCGTGGCTTCGTCCACGGGTGGAAGGCAAGATCGGCATCCTGCTCGGGCATACGGTGCGGTGGGCGGCACCTGAGGGCGGTGCGGCCCGGCTGGGGTTGCGCGCGGCCGACGGGAGCACCAGCGAGATCACCGTCGATCACGTGCTGGCCGCCACCGGTTACCGCACCGATCTGGAACGGCTGTCCTTCCTGAACACAACGCTGCGCACCTCGATCCGAACTCTGGCCAGCAGCCCCGAGGTCGGACCGGACTTCCAGTCCACGGCACCGGGCTTGTACTTCATCGGACCTGCGGTAGCACCGACCTTCGGACCGGTCATGCGGTTCGTCTGCGGAGCCGACTATGCCGCGCGTACGGTTGCCGGCGCGCTCACCGGCCTGCCCCGGCCACGGGTCGCCGTGGGAGCCCGCGGGTGACCATCTCACTGCTCGCACCTCACCTCAGCGGGCGGTTGCGCCGGTCCGCGCCGGCAGCCCTGATGCCGATGGTGCTTCCGCTGGCGGACGTCGCCGGCCTCACCACGGTGTGCCTGCTAACCAGCACGTCGAGGTGGGAAGCGAGCATGTACGCCTGCGCCGTGCTGGTGTTGCTGGTGGCGGATGGGCAACACCGGCTGCGGATCTGCCGGCGGGTGGCTGACCAGCTGCCGCGGACCATGGCGGTGGCGGCGACGCCACTGCTTCTGGTACTGCCGTGGGTGGGCGCTGGTGGCGGGCTGGCGCTGCTGCTGCGCTGCGCCGCGGCGCTGGTCACGGTGCGCGTTGGGGTCTGCACTGGCTTGAAAATCGCGCACCGGCGCGGGTGGTGGCACGAACCCGCGCTGGTCGTGGGCACCGGGACGACCGCGGTGCGGGTTGCGCGGCTGCTGCACGACCACCCGGAATTCGGATTGGCGCCCCAGGGGTTCCTCGACACCCGGCCAGCTGAGCACCCGGCCGGGCTCCCGCTGCTCGGCGAGCCGGCGGAGCTGGCCGGCCTCGTCGCACGGCACGGCATCCAGCGCGTCATCGTGTGCTTCCCGGCCGACCGGGATTGCGACCTGGTACCCGTGCTG
>JBHELN010000214.1:0-3298 GCA_046263115.1 Pseudonocardiaceae bacterium
TTGCGGGGGTGGGCCTTGGCGTCGTACTCGACGTGGACGTCCCACCGCTCGGGTGGCGGGTAGTTGTGCAGATGCTCATGGGTACGGGCGCCGGGCAGCGGAGGCAGGCTGGCCGGGTGCGCGGACGGGGCGGCCGCCGGCTGGATTCCCGGAGTGGGGGCCGGGGTCTCGCTGGGACGGTCAGGCACGGTACGGGTCACGAGAGCCGCCTTCGCAGAGGGATCAGCCGGTCACGACAGTTTGATCAAGAGAGGGGCACGTCCTGGCCGGCGCGGATGAGCACGCTCTCGTAGGCCAGTAGCGCCACCTGGACGAGTACGGCACCGGCCGCCGCGACAGCCAGGGGGCCGGCCCAGCCGATCGCGGCGAGTGCCACTGCGAAGGTAGCCACCCCGATCCCGCCGCCCCAGAAAGTCGGCGCGTACCGGCCGCGCACGACCAGGTGCGCCGCCGCGGCCGCGTTCGAGGTGGGGTGCCGCCCGAGGTACTCGAACAGCATCATCACCACGTGCACGGCCGTGGCCAGTGTCAGCGTGACCACCAGCAGGGTCCGGGCCCCGGTGTCGACGTCGTAGACCAACGCGGCGATCACCAGCGCGCCGGCCCCAACCATGCATGCCTGGACCACCAGGTGCCAGAACAGCAGCGGCGACTGCCACAGGTCGCGGCCCTCGGCCTGCCCGAACAGGAACGCGGTATATCCGGTGGTCATCACCGCGGCCAGCAATGTCGGCACCGCCAACCCCAGCAGGATCGACCCGGTCACTCCCGCGCTCAGCACGCCGACGGCGCCCAAGATCCCGACCACCAGCCAGGCACTGAACAACGCCGCGCCCACCGACAGCGCCACCGAACCCCAGAACAGCCAGGACCTCAGGTTGGGCTTGAGGAAGATGTACAGGAACCGCTCGGGGCGCTTGAGGTCCCACACCAGCAGGACCCCGGTGATCCCGACCCCGGCCATCCCGATCGCCGGGGCGACGAGGGTGCCCAGCGAGCCGAGGTCGATGCCGAGCAACCGGGCCAGCGCGGCCAGCAGCATCGCACCCGCGGCCACCGCCTTGGTCCACAGGTAGGTGGTGACCCGCCATCCCCAGGGCCGAGGATGGGCGGTGTTCAGCGTCGTCCGGGCCCGGGAGATCGGATCGCTGGGCAGCTCGGCGGCCACCGCCGCGCGGTGCGGGTCGGGTGTGGAGTACAGGTAGCCGCCGTCGGCGGGTGCGGCCAACGGGTCGAGCACCGCCCGGTCCGCGCCGAGGTAGAACACGTTGGGCCCGGTGTGCTGTTCCGGGGCCCGCACCGCCACCGGGTTCGTGGTGATCAGCTTGGAGATGCCGCTGGCCGGATCGTCCAGATCACCGACCCAGATGGAGTGGGTCGGGCACACCACCACGCAGGCCGGTTCGAGGTTCGCATCGATACGGTGGGCGCAGAAGTTGCACTTGGCCGCGGTGTGGGTGTCCTCGTCGAGGTAGATCGCGTCGTACGGGCAACCTTGCAGGCAGCTCTTGCAGCCAATGCACCGGTCGGAATCGAAGTCGACGATCCCGTCGTCGCGGGTGAACAGTGCCTTGGTCGGGCAGATCCGCACGCACGGCGCGTCGGTGCAATGGTTGCACCGCATCACCCCGAAATCCCGGGTGGAGTTGGGGAACTCGCCCGAGTCGACGTATTTCACCCAGGTGCGGAACTGCCCCACCGGGATCTCGTGCTCGGTCTTGCAGGCCACCGTGCACGCGTGGCAGCCGATGCAGGTGCGCTGGTCGATGGCGAAGCCGTAGCGCATGCACCGACCCTACTTAAGTCCGGACAACCGGACGGCCATATGCAGGCTTTGCGGGCCCAAAGCCGCGCTTTGCTCCCCGCTCCCTGCGCGCCTTTTATCCTGCGGTTATGCAGCCGAGGCGCCAGGGACCGGATAGGCGCGGCGATGAGCACGCCTGAGCACGACGAGGAGGAGTTCGAGCCGGACTACCGCTTCACCCTGGCCAACGAGCGGACCTTCCTGGCCTGGCTGCGCACGGCGCTGGCGCTGCTAGCCGCGGCCGTGGCGGTGGTGCAGCTGATTCCGGAGTTCCCGATCCCGGGCGCCCGCCACGTCGTCGGCGGCCTGCTCGCCGCGCTGGCCGTGATCAGCGCTGGCGCCGGGTTGCGCCGCTGGGAGCAGGTAGACCACGCCATCCGCCGGGGCCTGCCGCTCCCCCACCACCGCATCCCCCGGCTGCTCGCCGGTGGCCTGATCCTGGTCGCGCTGCTGGGCGTGGTCCTGGTGATCAGCACGGCGGTCACCAGGTGAGCGCACCCCAGCAGCGCCGAGCACCCGACGACGGTCTGCAACCCGAGCGGACCGCGTTGTCATGGAGCCGCACCTCCTTAGGCGTGCTCGGCAACGGCGCCCTGCTGATGCTGCGCGACCTCCACCACTACACCGGACCACTGCGACTGCTTCCGGCCGGGCTGGCCGTCGTGATCGCGACGGCCACCTACCTCGCCGGTGTGCAGCGTCAACGGGTGCTGCGCCGCCGGCCGCTGCCGGCCCCGCTCGCCCCCCGCCGACAAATCCGTCTAATCGGCGCCTCAGTGCTGGTGCTCATCGTGGTCACCGCGCTCGCGCTGCCGGTCTAAGAACACTTCGTTCAGCGTCGGCGAGCGCAACCCGCCACTACCGCGGCCTGGCACCGCTGTCCACGTGGATGCCACGGGTCAACGGTCACATGGTGGCGCGGCGCAGGATCAGCCAGGTGAACGGCTGTCTCGTGCCAGCGGGTGTGTGGTGGTCCTCGTGACGGTCGGCAACGACGGTGAAGTCAGATCCGAAGGCGGCCGCAAGGTGGGCCGGGTCATAGCGGGCGGCCGGGAGCCCAGAGCAGTGCGTGGGTCCGTCGGCGGCGAAGGTACCGATCACCACGGAGCCATCCCCTGCCAAGGCCTCAGCCAGCACAGCCCGGTAACGGGCCTGATGACAAGGATCGGTGAGGAAATGGAACACCGCGCGGTCGTGCCAGAACCGGTAGCGCCGCCCGGGTCGCCACGTCAGCAAATCAGCGGCTACCCAACGGACCGTCCGCGCTTGTGAGCCAAGCCGGCGACGGGCGGCCTGGAGCGCCTCACTGGACACATCCAGCGCAGTCAGGTCCCGATATCCACGCTCGAGCAGCTCGTCGACCAGCGTGGAAGCACCCGCCCCAACGTCGATCACCGGCTCACCCCGGTCGAGATCCAGCAGCCCGATCAGCTCCAGCGACACCGTCGGCTCGGGTTGAAACCAGCTCAGCTGTCCCGGCCCGCGGCCGGCATA
>JBHELN010000215.1:0-2628 GCA_046263115.1 Pseudonocardiaceae bacterium
TGGTTCACCAGCGTGCTCCCACACCTACTGGTTCCCGACCTGGCCACGGCCCTGGCTACGACCGTGGCCCGCCGCATCCTGATCCTCAACTTGGCACCACAACCAGGTGAGACTGCCGGCTTCTCCCCAGAGCAACACCTCACGGTTCTGCTCGATCACGCACCGCCAGGTTTCACCGTGCACGCGATCCTGGCCGACGCTGACGCAGTAGCGGTACCCGCCCGATTGCACCGCTGTGCGCTGGCCCTGGGCGGGCACGCGTACCTTGACCGGGTCGCTGACGACGGATCCACCGATCGCCACGATCCGGTCGCGCTGGCCGCAGCGCTACGTCGGATACTGAGACCTGCTCGCCAGGGTCGAAGCATCGACACTGGACCTGCTCGCCACGGTCGGAGCATCGACACGGTGGAGACGCCTGGCGATCGAAAGTCGGACCTGCAAGGGGAGGAGAAGCGCCGGTGGCCATGACCTCCGCCGTCAAGGACGAGCTGAGCCGGCTGCGGGTGACCAAGACGTGCTGCCGCCGAGCCGAGGTGTCCTCGCTCCTGCGCTTCGCCGGGGGCCTGCACATCATCGCCGGGCGCGTAGTGGTGGAAGCCGAGCTGGACACCGGCGCCACCGCTCGCCGGCTGCGCCGGGAGGTGCACGAACTTTACGGGCACACCTCCGACGTGCACCTGATCACGGCCGGTGGGCTGCGCAAGGGCACCTGTTACGTGGTGCGGGTAGTCCGGGACGGGGAGGGGTTGGCACGCCAGACCGGACTGCTGGACGTCCGCGGTCGTCCGGTGCGGGGATTGCCTCCGCAGGTCGTCTCCGGGGGCATCTGTGACGCCGAGGCGTCCTGGCGTGGTGCCTTCCTCGCCCACGGGTCGCTCACCGAACCGGGCCGCTCAGCGGCGCTGGAAGTCACCTGCCCGGGACCGGAAGCCGCGCTGGCCCTGGTGGGGGCTGCCCGGCGGCTGGGCATCTCAGCCAAGGCACGTGAGGTTCGAGGTGCCGACAGGGTGGTGATCCGGGACGGGGACGCCATCGGCGCACTGCTCACGCGGCTCGGTGCGCACGACTCGGTGCTGGCGTGGGAAGAGCGCCGGGTGCGCCGCGAGGTCCGCGCCACCGCCAACCGCCTGGCCAACTTCGATGACGCCAACCTGCGGCGATCCGCACGCGCGGCGGTGGCCTCGGCGGCCCGGGTCTCCAGGGCCTTGGACCTGCTCGGTGGAGACCTCCCGGGACATCTGCTCACCGCGGGTCGGCTGCGCCTGGAGCACCGGCAGGCCTCCCTGGAAGAGCTGGGCCAACTCGCCGACCCGCCGTTGACCAAGGATGCCGTGGCCGGCCGCATCCGCCGGCTGCTCGCGATGGCCGATCGGAAAGCCGAGGAGCTGGGCGTCCCCGACACCGAATCCGCCATCACCCCCGACATGCTCGACGCGTAAAGCGCATCTCGACGCGTAAGCGCATTCAGCGGGCTGAGCGGGCTAACGAGATGCCGTTAACCCTGGTGAGCCCGCTGCATGCGTCGAGATGCGGGGGAACAACCCTGCGGCTCCCCCTGCCGGGGGGCCCTGCGCAGAGCGTGCGGCCGCTAGGGTGGCGCCACAGAGATCTAGACGTCGCGGGCCGGCGTGGTGGCCGGTCTGGGTAAGGGAGAGGGAGATCGTGACCGTTCGGGTAGGAATCAACGGATTCGGCCGTATCGGGCGGAATTTCTGGCGTGCTGCGCAGGCAGGCGGCCACGACATCGAGGTGGTGGCGTTCAATGACCTCGGAGATGTCGGCACCATGGCGCACCTGCTCAAGTACGACAGCGTGCTGGGCCGATTGAAAGAGGATGTGCACGTCACCGACGACGGCATCGCCGTGGGCGGCAAGACCATCAAGGCGCTCGCCGAGCGGGACCCGGGTGCGCTGCCGTGGGGTGACCTGGGCGTCGACGTGGTGCTGGAGTCGACCGGTTTCTTCACTACGGCCAAAGACGCGCGCAAGCACGTCGACGAGGGCGGTGCGAAGAAGGTCATCATCTCCGCACCGGCCAAGGGCGAAGACATCACCGTGGTGCTCGGGGTCAACGACTCCCGGCTGGACGCTTCGCATACGGTGATCTCTTGTGCCTCGTGCACCACGAACTGCCTGGCCCCGATGGCCAAGGTGCTGCACGACGCGCTGGGTATCGAGCAGGGTCTGATGACCACCATCCACGCGTACACCCAGGACCAGAACCTTCAAGATGGCCCGCACAAGGACCTGCGCCGGGCCCGGGCCGCCGCGATCAACATCGTGCCGACCTCCACCGGAGCCGCCGCAGCTATCGGGCGGGTGTTGCCGGAGCTCAACGGAAGGCTCGACGGTTACGCGCTGCGGGTGCCGATCCCCACCGGATCGATCACCGATCTGTCCGCGGGGGTTTCCCGGGAGACCAGCGTCGAGGAGGTCAACGAGGCGTTCCGGGCCGCCGCTGATGGCCCGCTGAAGGGCATCCTGCGCTACAGCGACGCTCCGATAGTGTCCTCGGACATCATCACCTCGCCCTACTCGTCGATCTTCGACTCGCAGCTCACGATGGTGGTCGACGAGCGCCTGGTGAAGGTCATCTCCTGGTACGACAACGAGTGGGGCTACTCC
>JBHELN010000216.1:0-7248 GCA_046263115.1 Pseudonocardiaceae bacterium
GGTGATCCACGGCGATTCCGACGCGATCGTGCCATTCGAGGTCAGCGGCCGGCGCACCGCTGAAGCCATCGACGGCAGCAAACTCGTCGTCGTCCCGGACGCGCCCCACGGACTGAACGTCACCCACGCCCAGACCTTCAATGCCGAGGTTCTGGCGTTTCTCCGCGGTTGACAACCACCCAATGACCGAGGCCTCCGCCGCGCCCTTCGCCGGGCGCACCGCGTGGACACGCAGTCTGGAGACACCGCTACGTGCCTTCCTACGCACGGAGTCCGGCAGTGCCGCCGTCCTGCTGGTCGCCACACTGATCGCGCTGGCTTGGGCCAACATCGATGTGGCGTCGTATGAGTCGGTGTGGCGAATGCCGCTGTCGATCCGCCTCGGCGGTGCCGGCGTGTCGCTGACGCTTCGTGACTGGCTCAACAGCGGCCTGATGACGTTTTTCTTCTTCATCATCGGGCTGGAGGCGCGCCGTGAGTTCGACATGGGCGAGTTGCGCGAGCGGCGGCGGGTCGCGCTGCCGCTGGTTGCGGGTATCGGCGGGATGGTGGTGCCCGTTGCGATCTACCTGGCCGCCAATGCGGGGCGCCCGTCGGCACACGGCTGGGGGGTCGCGATGTCGACGGACACAGCCTTCGCGCTCGGTTTGCTCGCCCTAGTCGGGCGGCGTCTTCCGGACACCGTGCGGGCCTTCCTGCTCACGGTGGTCGTCGTCGACGATGTCGTGGCGCTCGCCGTGATCGCGACGGTCTACAGCGGGCACGTCGCGCTGCGGCCACTGGTCATTGCCCTGGCGATCTTCGGAGTGCTCCTGCTGGTCCGCGCCGGGCGGATCCGGTACGGCCTGATCTACACGGTGCTCGGCGCGGTCGCATGGGTGGCGCTGTTGTTCTCCGGTGTCGAGCCCGTCGTCGTCGGCTTGGTGATGGGGCTGCTGACCTATGCTTACCCACCCGCCCGCGACGACCTCGAGCGAGCGACGGGCCTGTTCAGGCTCTTCCGTGAGCAACCGACCCCCGAGCTCGCGCGCTCGGCAAGCACCGGGCTGACCGCGGCGCTGTCACCCAACGAGCGCCTGGTGCAGCTCTACCACCCCTGGACCAGCTACCTCATCGTGCCGCTGTTCGCCTTGGCGAACGCCGGTATCTCGATCAGCGGCGAGTTCCTGTCCCGCGCCTACACCTCGCCGATCACTCTCGGAATCCTGGCCGGCTACGTCGCTGGGAAGCCGATCGGTATCGTCGGCAGCTCATCGCTGGTCACCCGACTGAGCCGAGCCAGGCTGCGGCCCTCGGTCGGCTGGGCCGCTATCGCCGGTGGCGGCGCGATCGCCGGTATCGGCTTCACCGTGTCCCTGCTGATCGCAACTCTCGCCTTTAAAGGCGCCCAGCTGCAGGAGGCCAAGCTCGGTGTGCTGTCCGCGGCGCTGTGCGCATCCGTGGCGGCCTGGGCGGTCTTCGGCATCACCGCGCTGCTGCCGCCACGGCGGCGGATCCGAGCGCTGCTGGGTACCGCGGAGCCCATTGTCGACCTGGTCGAACCGGTCGATCCGGAGCGCGACCACATCCGCGGCCCGGCCGACGCGTTGGTGACCGTGGTCGAGTACGGTGACTTCGAATGCCCCTACTGCGGTCAAGCCGAACCGGTCATCCGGGAGCTGCTCGCCGACTTCGGCGAGGTGCGCTACGTCTGGCGGCACCTTCCCCTCACCGACGTCCATCCGCGGGCCCAGCTGGCGGCCGAAGCCGCCGAGGCTGCGGCCGACCAAGGCGAGTTCTGGCGGATGCACGACCTGCTCCTGGCCCACCAGCAGGATCTGCGGCCGGCCGATCTGATCCGCTATGCGGACGACCTCGGCCTCGACGTTGAGCAGTTCCGCACCGAGCTGCGCGAACACACGCACGCTCCCCGCATCGCCGAATCCATCGAGTCCGCCAGCCTCAGCGGCGTCTCTGGTACACCCACCTTTTTCATCAACGGACGGCGCTATTACGGCGCCTACGACATCAGCACCCTCACCGCGGCCGTCAAGACCGCCAAGGCCCGCGCGCTGTTGATGGACAACGTAGTGGACCCAGCATGACTACTGGTGCCGGTCTCCTTCCAGCTGGCATGATCGTAAGCTGGCACTGACCCGAAGGGGTGCGGGCATGTCGTTGGTATCCCGCGGATTCACCGGTCGGCGTTCCCGTTCGCCACGAGGAGACTCCTTGGAGCTGTTCCCCGACATTCCATTCGCGGCGTGGAAGGACACCCTCGCGACGTTGCACCGCTTCGCCCAGATCGTGGGCAAGATTCGGTTAGCGGCTAGCCCGCGGCGCAACCATTGGTGGAACGTGCCTTTTCACGTCACTGGCCGCGGCATCACCACCCGCCCGATGACCGATGGGACCACACTTTTCACCATCGACTTCGACTTCCTGGACCACCGGCTCGACATCACCGCGCTCACTGGTGAGCGGTACTCGTTTCCCCTTGCCGAGCAGTCGGTCGCCAGCTTCTACGACCAGGTGCACCGTGGGCTGACCGCCGTCGGGGTCTTCGTCACCATTGCTCACCCCCGACCGTTTGATCTGCCCGACTCAAATCGGCCTTTCGCAGAAGACACCGAGCACACCGCGTATGACCCAGCGGCGGTGACCCGTTACTGGCGAGTGCTCAGCCAGGTCAACATGCTGCTCGAAACATTCGCCGCGAACTATTCCGGCAAGACCAGCCCGGTGCACCACTTCTGGCACACCTTCGACATCGCGGTGACCCGATTCGGCGATAAACACGTCGAGCACTCCACGACCACGGATATGGTCACCCGGGAGGCCTATTCCCGCGACGTCATCAGCTTCGGCTTCTGGTTCGGCGACGACACTTTTCCCGCGCCGGCCTTCTACTCCTACGCCGCCCCGGAACCCGCCGGATTGGCTGACGAACCGCTACAGCCTGCGGCGGCACGCTGGATCGAGCGCCACGGCGGCCATCTTGCGGTGCTGCGCTACGACGACGTCCGAACGCTGCCCGACGGGCCGGCGGCAGTGCTCGACTTCTACGAAAGCGCCTACCAAGCCGCCGCCCGCCGCGCCGGATGGGACATCGCGCACTGGGCGTGCCCCGGTGGCGTCACGGACTTGACGACTTCCCGGGGCGACACGCACCGCATGAGCTGACGACCTGAATACCTACCTCAGGGCGTTCGCCAACGTCGCCATGGCACCGCTGGAGTATCACCGACCCACTCCCGCAACCGGATGCGCTGAGTGGGGAGTTGCGGGGCGGACGGACGAACCGACGACGCACGCCGCAGCCGCAACCACGGAATCAAACGTCTGCACAGCGCCAGTCCCACCAGACAGCAAATCAACCAGCTGATCAAGAAGACGCTTAGCCAGAACACCAACCAGGCGGACACAAGCAACCAGACATCCACGATGGAACCGTTCACCAAGAAGTTACGATTCGATCGAATACCCGAAATACGACGATCAAACCCATAGTGGCCGCAACTTCGCGCTCCTTCGCGTCCCACGGGGTGGCCGCCGCGGCGGGACCACCGCATTCTTATCGGTGAGGGCAGGGAGGCGGCATGGGTTGAGGAGGAGAAGATGGATCGGGTTCAGCGCGGTCAGGTGCAGCGGTGGCGTGACTTGCTGAACAGTGAGCGCGACGCCGCCGCGTTATATGCACGGCTCGCGCAGGCTGAGACCGGTGAGCGCCGCTCGATCTTCGAAGAGTTGGCGGCGATCGAACGCCGCCATGCGGGTCATTGGGAGGGCAAGCTCCGTGGGGCCGGGGCCCGGATTCCACCTCCCGGACGACCGAGCCTGCGAACCAGGCTGATCGGCCTCGCCGCGCGCCGGTTATCCACTGCCGCGGTGCTGCCCTTGATCGAACGTGGTGAACGCGCTGATGCCGGCATGTATGACGACGAGCCCGACGCCGCACCCGGGATGGCCGCGGATGAACGCCGCCACGCCCGAACCATCGCCAAGCTCATCGACGGCCCCCGACCTAGCCCGCAGCAGCAGATCGCGCGCCGGGAACCCTGGCACCGCACCGACCGTTCCGGCAGCCTGCGCGCTGGGGTATTCGGCGTCAGCGATGGATTGGTGTCCAATACCGCGCTGGTGATGGGTTTCGCCGGCTCGGGTTCGTCGCGCACCGCGATCCTGCTTGCCGGGGTCGCAGGTCTGCTCGCGGGCGCGTTCTCCATGGCTGCCGGCGAGTACGTGTCGATGTCCAGCCAACGGGAGATGTACCAGCGGGAGATCGCGCTGGAGGCCCAAGAGGTGGCCGAGAAACCGGAGGAGGAGCGCGCTGAGCTGGTGCTGCTCTACCGTGCCAAGGGACTGGACCGCGCCGACGCCGAGCGGCTGGCCGACCGCATCATGGCCAACCCGCAGGTGGCCCTGGACACTCTGGCCCGGGAAGAACTCGGCCTGGACCCCGACGAGCTCGGCTCCCCGTGGTCAGCAGCGGTCTCCAGCCTGCTGGCTTTCGCCTTGGGGGCCTTCGTGGTGGTGCTGCCTTACCTGATCCGCGGTGGCATGGTGGCACTCCTGCTGGCAATCGGGCTGGCGGTGGTCGCGATGTTCGCCGTCGGCGCCGGCATCGGGATCCTTAACGGTCGCTCCGCCCTGCGCTCCGGAATACGCCAGCTCATCGCCGGTGGTCTCGCCGCCGCTATCACCTACGGCGTTGGGCATCTCATCGGCACCGCCGTTTCCTGAATCGCGGCTCGCGTGGGCCACAAGCTCTAGAGTCCGGCGAGTGAACAACCGATCCTTGGAGCTGGACGGTCGCCAGACCCAGCAGTTGTTGGCGCAGGTCGGTGCGCGGATCAGCACATTCCTCGACGGCCTCGAGACCGCTCCGGCCACGGCAACCGCTGGCCAGGGTTCATTCGACGCGCCGCCAGGCGAGGATCCGCGAGGCGTGGACGAGCTGCTCGACCTTGCGTTCTCAGCCGCAGGGATCGCCGTCGAGACGGCCGGGCCGCGGTTCTTCGGCTACATCCCTGGCGGCGGTGTGGTCAGCTCGGCGGTGGGCGAGCTGATCTCCCGCATCGTCAACCGCTACACCGGCCTGGCCGATCTCGCCCCGGGGCTCGTGGCACTGGAGGACGGACTGCTGCGCTGGCTTGCATCACTGTTCGACCTGCCCGCCGGTGCTGGGGGTCTGCTCACCACCGGCGGCTCCCAGGCGATGCTGTCGATGGTCCTCGCCGCCCGGCAGCAATACTTCGACGGCGATCTCGGCCGGGGCCGCATCTACCTGTCCGATCAGGCCAATCACAGCATCCGCAAGGCCGCCCGCGTCGCGGGCTTCCCGGCCTGTGCGGTGCGGCTGGTTCCCACCAGCGACGGGCGACGGGTCGATCCCGCCGCGGCAGCGGCCCTGATCGAGCATGACCGCGCGACCGGTCTCCGCCCGTTCCTGCTGATTGGTACCGCCGGCACCACCAACGCCGGGGTCATCGATCCCCTCGGCGAGCTCGCCGAGCTGGCCGCAACCCAGGCCATGTGGTTCCACGTTGACGGCTGTTACGGCGGCATCTTCCGGCTCACCGCACGAGGTCGCGATCGCCTCGACGGGATCGAGCGAGCCGACTCGATCTCACTCGACCCGCACAAGAGCCTGTTCCTGCCCTATGGAACCGGAGCGCTGCTGATCCGGGAACGGGCCTCGCTGCTCGCCGCGCACGGCGACGAGGATCCCGGCGGCTACCTGCACGACCTCACCACCGGTGGGCTGCCCGACTACGCGCATCTGGGCACCGAGCTCACCCGCGACCACCGTGGGCTGCGGATGTGGCTACCCCTGCACCTACACGGTGTCGGCGCTTTCCGGGCAGCGCTCGACGAGAAGCTCGATCTCGCCGAGCACGCCTACGAGGTGCTCGCGGGCGAGCCGGCCCTCGACGTCGGGCAGCCCCCGGACCTGTCCACCGTCGTGTTTCGGCTGCGGGAGGCCGCTGATGCTGCCAACCGGGCACTGCTGGATCGAATCAACGGCACCCGCCGCGTGTTTATCTCCAGCACTCGACTCGACGGTCAGCTCACGTTGCGCCTGTGCGTGCTGTCGCATCGCAGCCATGCCGAGCACGTGGCCGAAGCGCTGGAGATCATCCGCGCCGCGCTCCGGGAGTCACCAGATGAGCCGATAGGGTATGAAGATGCTGGCGGATGAGCGGCCCGTAAGTCAGCGGGCAACGAACCACCGGTGAACAGGATAATGTAGCCGGACCCCGCTGCATCATTCAATCCGATCGAGCTTCGCCATTTCGTCCAGAACAGTGGCGACGTCTCCGGGCCTTCGATACCACGGCTCAATTCATCACCCAATCTTGCGCAAGTGTGTCGGTGGCATCCTCCAGGTGCCGCCAGCGACACGCTTGCGCGATGCGCGGAAACCTGCGTTCGGCGTAACCACCCAGACCGATCTGCGTTGTAGCAGTACAGGCGACACGCTGCGCGTCAGGCCGGCTCGGTGGAAAGCAGGATATGGCATTCACAACAAGTCGACGATCCGTCCTGATGCTGCTAATGACTCCGGGCCTGGCATTCCTCGGCAGCGACACCTCCCGCGCCTCTGCACAAAGTGCCATATCTGGTAGCCCCGGAGTAGGCCGGGCAGAGAAATTCGCATGGACGCAGCTGGGGCGCTGGGATCCGGTCTTCGAACTGCCGAACGTAGCGATCCATACGCACGTGTTGCCGAGCGGAAAGGTGCTGTTCTGGGGACGGCGGGGCCACCCTACCGGTTCGATGCATGAACATGAGTGCACGCCATACATCTGGGATCCCCGCACGCGGGAATTGGCCGCGACGCCCCAGCCCAGGCGCGGCGACGGCACGAAGATCAACCTATTCTGCTCAGGACACACCTTTTTACCCGATGGTCAATTGCTGGTTGTAGGCGGACACGTCAACGATGGCGAAGGACTCGACCAGGCATGCGTCTACGACTACCGCACCAACACCTGGACAGCTCTTCCGGTGATGAACGACCGCCGGTGGTATCCGACCGTCACAGCGCTTCCCGACGGAACCGTGCTGGTGTCGTCGGGCAGCTACCAGGAAAACGGTCGGGTGGTCATCAACGAGGTCCCACAAATCTGGGATGGGCGCCAGTGGACGCCGGCCGCCCACTTCGCCGGCCTCCCGCTGTATCCGCGCCTGCACATCGCTCCGAGCGGGCAGCTGTTCGCGTCCGGGTGGAATGCCAATCCCCTGATGCTCGACACCGGTGGTCAG
>JBHELN010000217.1:0-4047 GCA_046263115.1 Pseudonocardiaceae bacterium
CAACTGGCGCTCCACGACTTTGATCCGCTCGTGCAGCCGCTGTTCAGTGTCGTCGGGCAGCACCTCCACGGCACGCTGAGCCACGATCGGACCGGTGTCCACACCGGCATCCACCAGATGCACCGTCGTGCCGGTCACCCGCACGCCGTGCGCGAGCGCGTCGGCCACTGCGCACGGACCGGGAAAGGCGGGCAGCAGCGAAGGGTGGCTGTTGAGGATGCGGCCGCCGAAGCGATCCAGAAACGCTGGGCCCAGAAGCTTCATGAACCCCGCTGTGACGATCAGATCCGGCGTGTGCGCGGCGACCGCTTCGGTGAACGCGGCGTCCCAAGATCGCCGGTCGGTATACTGGGTCAGCTCGACGACGAAGGTGGGCAGCCCATTTTTCTCCGCGCGTCGCAGCCCACCGGCGTCGGGTCGGTCCGCGCCGACGGCAACGATCTGCGCAGGGTAGGCGGGGCCGGCAGCGTCCAGCAGAGCCTGCAGCAACGTCCCCACGCCGGACACCAGGACAACGACCTGGGCGGGGATCGGCAGGCGAAGCTGGTACACGGTGTCCTGACGGTAGCGGGTGAGATCACGCGACGCGGGCCAGACTAGCCAATGGTGGAGGTCGACACGTGCCCGTCTGCTCGGCCAGCGCCCGCCAACCGCGGCAGTTGTCTACTTTCAACGCCGTCCGGTGAGGAAGCTGGAGGGTTTGATCGCGTGATGCAGCGCGACGATGCCGCCAGTGAGGTCGCGCCAGGCGACGTCGGTCCAACCTGCCGCGGCCACCCGCTGCGCCAGCTGCTGCTGAGTGGGCCAGGCGCGGATGGATTCGGCGAGGTATACGTACGCATCCGGGTTGCTGCTCACCCGCCGGGCAACCGCCGGCAGCGCGCGCATCAGGTACTCCAGATACACGATGCGAAAGGGAGCCCAGGTGGGCGTGGAGAACTCGCAGACCACCAGCCGACCACCCGGCCGAGTCACTCGGGCCATTTCAGCCAGCGCGGCATCGGGATCCGACACGTTGCGCAACCCGAACGAGATCGTGACGGCGTCGAAGACCCCATCGGCAAACGGCAAGGCCAACGCGTCGGCTCCCACCAGCGGGACCCGACGATGCCGCCCCGCGCGCAGCATCTCCAAGGAGAAGTCCGCCGCCACAGCCCACGCGCCGCTGCGGGTGAACTCGACGGTGGACACTGCGGTGCCCGCGGCGACGTCGAGCACCCGCTGTCCCGCCTTGGCCGCCACGGCGATCCGGGTGCACCGGCGCCACCATCGGTCCTGGCCGAACGACAGCACAGTGTTCGTCAGGTCGTAGCGACGGGCCACCGCATCGAACATCGCCGCGACATCGCGGGGGTCCTTATCCAGCCCGGCTCTCGACACAGCGCCACCCTACGGCTGGTGGCTCTTCAAGTACCGCCAACATCCCGTGCGCGCTGCGGTCCGCTTGCGACAGCGGCTCCGTCCCCATGGCAAGCTCATGATCGGCACCCCGCCGGCGCCCCAAAGCCGGCCGCATTCGTCCAAATGCTTCACCCCAAATGCCTCACCGCAGTGGAGGAAACGGTAGATGTATTCGTTACTGTTCTATGATTATGTGGACGATGTCGTCGAACGTCGCGTGCCACTTCGAGAGGCGCATCTGGCGCTGGCCGGCGAGATGCATGATCGAGGCGTCCTATTGATGGCCGGAGCCCTTGCCGAGCCGATCGACGGTGCTGTTCTGGTGTTCACCACTGAAGACCGCGCGGTGGTGGAGGACTTCGTGGCGCGCGATCCCTATGTACGAAAGGGACTGGTGACGTCCTGGCGGGTGCGGCTATGGAATGTTGTCCTCGGCTGAATTACCGCATTCTGCATCGCGCATTCGAAGGCTATCGGCGAGTGAATCGGACGGTCCCGGGGATCATCCGAAGAATGATCACCCGGGTACCCCGTCGGATGTCCCGATCGCGCTTATTCTCGTGCTCGGGCAGTCGGCGTGGCGGCTGGGCGTCCCGGCGCTGCGCCCAGGTGGTGCGACCGACAATCCATACGATGCCGCAACGCGCCGCGGCCCACATGAGGGTTCACCCCTACCGGATCCCTGATTGAGCCCCGGGGTCCCGCTAGGCGCTTGGGTTGGCGCGGAAGCCCTGCCGAACTCCACGTACCGCGGGACCTGCCTGCCCGCAGTGCTCAGCCGCGCACGATGGGGCGGTGACGCCGGCGCAGCCACCAGGTAGCCGGGCCCAGCACCGACCACAGCGCCGCCACTGTGATCACCGCAGGGGTCACCCCCCGCACCCAGGTGCGCCCGGCAACGCGCACCTGATCGGGATCGGCCCGGTCGTACTCCACCCGCACCAGCTGGCCCACCTGTAGCCCCGACGGGTAAGCAACGCCCTGGTCCGGGCGGTAAACCTTGCCCCCGGGCGCAGCGAACTGGACCAGGGTCCGCATCGAGGTCACAGCGAGCACCTGGGCGGTGGCATGCCCAGTACGGGCGTCGATCCCGGCATCGTCAAGCGCGGCACCGGCGAGCGCCATGGTGATGAGCGCAGTCAGCACACCCGCCGCCGCAAGCGGTACCCACCACACCGCCCGGCGGCGCCAGCCGCGAGCCGGTCGGGGGACCCCAGTAACGGGTCCGGTAGCCACAGCGGTCATCGCGCGCAGCGTAGCGCTGCCGTTACCGGCTTCGATGCGCGCGGCATCATCCGGGTTGCCCTAATACGCTGACGGGGTGACCACCGCCCCGCTGACCGACCGGCTGGTCGTGCGCTCGCATTTAGTGCCGGGTGGGACCGACCTACTCGACATGTTGCCGTCCCCCCGCGGGGTGCTGTCCTGGGTCCGAGCCGGTGAGGGGCTGGTGGCCTGGGGGGAGGTGGCCCGGGTGTGCACCGAGGGCCCGTACCGCTTCGCCCGCGCGCAGGACTGGTGGCAGTCCTTCTGCGCGCAGCTGGACACCCATGATGAGGTCGGGCTGCCCGGCAGCGGTCCCGTCGCTTTCGCCAGTCTGGCCTTTGACGACTCGCCGGGCAGTTCGGTATTGGTGGTGCCGCGAGTAGTGGTGGGCCGTCGAGGCGGCCAGACCTGGGTCACCGAGTTCCAGACCGGGGTGGCAACCGGGCCGGTGGTGGTGCCGGTCAGCCGTCCCCGTGGGTTGCGCTACTCCGACGGCGAGCTGCCGGTAACCGCCTGGCGCGACGCGGTAGCCCGCGCGGTCTCCCGGATGCGTGACGGGGCGGTGCCGGCGAAGGTGGTGCTCGCCCACGACCTGCTGGCTGTCGCCGACGAGCCGCTGGATCCCCGCTTCCTGCTGCACGGACTGGCCGCCCGGTACCCGTCCTGCTGGACGTTCGCGGTAGACCATCTGGTCGGTGCCACCCCGGAGTTGTTGCTGCGCCGGCGCGGTACCGAGGTGCTCTCCCGGGTGCTGGCCGGCACCACCTGGCCGCACGACGGGGCCAACACCGAGGTGCTGGCACTGGAGCTGCTCGGCTCGGCGAAGGATCGCGACGAGCACCGCTACGCGGTGGACTCACTGGCCCAGGCGCTGCATCCGTTCTGCACCGATCTGACCGTGCCCACCGCGCCCAGCGTGTTGCAACTGCGCAACGTGCTGCATCTGGCCACCGAGGTGCGCGGGACGTTGCACCCCGCCGGCCCGCCGTTGCTGATGTTGGCCGACGCCGTGCATCCCACTGCCGCGGTGGGCGGCACCCCCACCCCGGCCGCCGTCAGCACGATCAGTGAGCTGGAGGCGATGGACCGCGGGCGCTACGCCGGACCGGTCGGCTGGGTCGACGCCGCAGGTGATGGCGAACTGGGCATCGCCCTGCGCTGCGCTCAGGTCATCGGCCGGTTCGCCCGCTTGTTCGCCGGTTGCGGCATCGTCGCCGGTTCCGACCCAGACTCCGAAGTCGCCGAAGCCGCCGCCAAACTCGTCCCCATCCGCGACGCCTTAGAAGGCGCCCACTAACCCCGCTTCCTCCCCTCGCCGGCCGCTTCGCGCCCACTCCCCGATATGGAGACATATCGGGGTGCTGGAGGCCTACTCAAGCC
>JBHELN010000218.1:0-19132 GCA_046263115.1 Pseudonocardiaceae bacterium
CTGGAGGAACACAGCGGCGCACGGATCGCCTTCATCGTCCGGTTCGGCACCGGGGTGCTGCCCGATCACAACACCGTGGTGCAGGGTGACGACCAGGTGTACGCCGCGGCGGTGTCCGGCACCGTCACCGATGTCACCACCGCGGTCGCCGCCGCGCCCCCCCACGAGTGAGCCACTTCCCATCGACGCGGGAGCCGCCATGCGCGTGACCATTGCCGGAGCCGGCGCGGTGGGCCGGTCGATCGCGGCTGAGCTGCTCGAGTTCGGCCACCAGGTGATGCTCATCGAGCGAGATCCCGATCAGCTCGACCCGCACGTCGTCGAGGGCGCCGAATGGGTCCTCGCCGACGCCTGCGAGGTGGCCTCGCTGGAGGAGGCCGGGTTGGAACATTCCGACGTGGTGATCGCGGCGACCGGCGACGACAAGGTCAACCTGGTGGTATCCCTGCTGGCCAAAACCGAGTTCGCGGTGCGTCGCGTGGTGGCCCGGGTCAACGACCCACGCAACGAGTGGCTGTTCACCGAGGCGTGGGGCGTGGACGTCGCGGTGTCGACCCCGCGGATGCTCGCGGCGATGGTGGAGGAGGCCGCCTTCGTCGGCGACCTGGTGCGGCTGATGACCCTACGACAGGGCCAGGCCAACCTGGTCGAGGTCACCCTCCCGGCGGACACCCCGCTGGCCGGGCGGCCGGTACGGCAGTTGCAGTTGCCCACCAATGCGGCGCTGGTCACCATCCTGCGCGGCGGCAGGGTGATCGTTCCGCAGGGCGATGATCCCCTCGAGGGCGGCGACGAGTTGCTGTTCGTCGCCGCGGCGGAGGTGGAACCCGACGTGCGGGCGGCGCTGGACGCTCGACGGTCCTAGCCGGCCATCCGCGCAGCACGACGGATTGCCCAAATGGTGACCAGCGCAGCCAGCGCCGTCAACGGCAATCCCATCACGAGCCGAGCCACTCCGCGCCATTCGGTCTGCTGCAGGTTGTACAGGTAGCGCTGGACAACGAAACGTGCGAGCAGGAACACCGCCCAGACCGTGGTGGCCACGTCGAAGCCGAATCGGGCCCGGCGGTCGGTGCACCAACCGAAACCGGAGCCGTTGAGCACCGACCACAGCACTCCGACCAGCGGACGCCGCACCACCACCGACAGCATCAGCGCCAGTCCGGCGACCAGGCTGTACCAGATGCCGTACAGGAAAAAGCCCCGTGCCTCACCGGTGCGGTAGGCGATGAAGGCGCACAACGCCACCGCGAGGATCCCGGACACGGCCGGCTGGACCGCCTCACGGCGGACCAGCCGCCATACTCCCAGCGCGACCGCGACACCCAGTGCGGCCCAGATCGCCGGTACCAGCCCGGCGAACGGGTTCACCGCGACGAAGACCACCATCGGCACGACGGAGGCCACCAAACCGCCGACGCCACCCAGTTGTTCCAACAGAGTGGGCGTGTGCTGCTCGGAGTGCGGAGGTTCCCCTGTGGTCACGTGCTCCGGAGAGGTGTCGGTCATGAACTCCGCTGCAGCTCGTAGTAGGGGTTGTACAAGACCTTGCGGCCGTCCCGCACGGCGATCCGGCCCGACGCTTTCACCGTGCGGCCGGGTTCGATACCGGGGATCCGCCGCCGTCCCAGCCACACCAGGGTAATCGCCTCGGAGCCGTCGAACAGCTCGGCCTCCAAGGTAGCCGCCGCCGGCCGGGGGCAGTGTTCCACGCTGCGCAACCGCCCGAAAACCGTCACGGCTTGACCGCAGCTGCAGTCGCTGGCTCGCCGGGCACCGGACTGCTCGACACGGCGAGACAGATCTTCAGCGTCCAGTTCGGATGTATCACTGGTCAGATGGCGAACGAGTCGCCGCCAGTAGCCGGGGGCCGCACCGCTCATGTCGATCTCCGCCAGGCGCGATGGCGGATACCTAGACGGACCCGCCTTAACACCAGCGTAACCCGTTCGTGCAACGAATCCCGGCAAGGCACGGACGATGTCGCCCATCTGTGGTTCAGGCCCCCAGGGCCGCGCCCTCACTCTGAGCATCATTGCCCTCGGTAGCGGCATTGACCAGTTGCGTGGTGGCCTGCCTAAGTTGCTCGGCGAGCGCATCAGGCAGCTGCAGCGGCAGCGGGCTGCGCACCGGAAGTGGCTCGCCACCGCGCACCACCACAGTCTCGCGCACCACATCACGCAGCATCTCGGTGCGGGCCTCGGCGCCATCGGCCGGTCCGGCGGCCACTCCACGCAGCATCCACCGTGGTCCGTCCACGGCCAAGAAACGCAGCACCCCGTGCTCGGTCACGGCCTCAACCTCCTCCCCCCACTCGCCGGCCGCTTGCCCGACATGGGCACCATCGGCTCGCAACTTGGTCACCAATTCCGGGACGACTTCGCGCCACAACCCGCCGCTGCGCGGGGCGGCGAAGGCGTTGAGCGTGATCTGGCCGAGCTCGGTCGTCAGATGAACCGCACGGACCGGGCCGGAAGAGTCGACCTCGATCTGGAGTTGCGCACCCTCGGGCACCGGCATGCGCAGCGAGCCGAGATCGAGCCTGGCCAACCTGTCGTCGGGGGGCGCGTCGGCATCGTAGGGTCCGAATGCGCCGGCGCCGGTTGCCCCGTCGAAACCGCTGTCCAAAACCTCCCCGGACGGCTCGATGTACTCGTCGCCACGCTGTGACTCCACCGTGGCCTGGGTCGGGTTGCGACGTCCAAACACTGCTCAACATCCTTCCTGCGGTGTGGTACGGGCCCCCTGGGTAGTGACGCTGTGTAGTGCCGCGGCGTAGCGACGCTGTGTGGTGCCCGCGAACTGCGGGTCTGGTGCGACAGCGGTAATGCCCGTCGAGCCGTATCCGCGTGCTGCCCGAGACGACTCCGGTAGCGCCGCCACCTCGCAGAAGGCGACACGTTCGACCCGTTGCACGACCAATTGCGCGATTCGATCCAGCCGCCGCAGCACCACCGGCTCGCGGATATCGTGGTTGATCAAACAGACCCGCACTTCGCCGCGGTAGCCGGCGTCGATCGTGCCCGGCGCGTTGACTATTCCCAACCCACACTCCGCCGCCAAGCCGGAGCGAGGATGCACGAACGCCGCATAACCAGCCGGCAGCGCGATCGCTATACCGGTCCCCACCACGGTCCGCCACCCCGGCTCAAGCACCAGGTCCCGAGTGGTGACCAGATCGGCTCCGGCGTCGCCGAGGTGGGCATACTCGGGCACCGGGACCTCGGGATCCAGCCGGGTCAGCAGGACTTCCAGGGCTAGTGGGTCGATTCCTTCTGGGCACACGGGCGGCGAGACTACCCTCGGTCCAGTGTCCGACCGTCAACCCCCGGACCGACGTCTGGGTCGGTCAGCTGACGCCGACCCGACGTTCGATGAGCGCCTGGCCGTACCGTGGTGGTGGTGGCCGCTGGGTTTCGGGGTGGCCACCCTGCTGGCAGCCGAGGTGCATATGGGGTACCCGGGGATACGCGCGTGGCTGCCGTACGTGCTAATGGTGCCGCTGGTCGGCCTAATGCTCGCGGTCATGGGGCGGCATCGAGTCACGCTGCGCAGCGGTGAGCTGCGGGTGGGTCCCGCCCACATCGCGGTGCACTATCTCGGGCAGCCGGAGGTGATCTACCCGAACGGGAAGCGGCGCGCGCTGGGCCCAGATCTGGACCCAGCAGCGTTCGTACTCCATGCCGGGTGGGTCGGACCGGTGGTGCGGATCGCGATCACTGACCCAGCCGACCCGACCCCTTACTGGATCTTCAGTGTCCGTCGTGCCGACGAGCTGGCCGCGTTGCTGCAAGGTGGTACGGGCGAGGTGCCGCGCGGCAACTCCGAGCCGCGCTGCACCGGCCGGTAATCGTCACCGGACAGGCTGAACCGGAACCGGCTCAGGCCGCACAATCGCGGCAGACCATCCGACCGTTGCGTTGCTCAGCCAACCGGCTGCGGTGATGGACCAGGAAACAGCTCGAACAGGTGAACTCATCTGCCTGCTTGGGCAGCACTCGAACGATCAGCTCCTCGCCGGACAGGTCGGCGCCGGGCAATTCGAAGTTCTCCGCGGACTCCGACTCGTCGACGTCGACTGAACCCGACTGCGCCTCGTTTCGTCGCGCCTTGAGCTCGTCCAGCGAGTCCTCGACAAGCTCATCAGCCTCGCTCCGCCGGGGAGCGTCGTAGTCGGTCGCCATGATTCCCACCCCTGAGTCGTACGGGTCGTGCCGCAGCACAAACGCACAGGCACCACAATTTGTGCCCGAGACGTCGGTCACACTTTCGACGCTGCGGGTACGGCCCGGCGCGCCCTCCAGTAAGCCCCTCGGCGGCGCCAGAGCGGAGACAATAGCCCTACGGCCCGCGCCAGCCGCAGATTTCGTCCGGCGTGTCGGCCCGTGTCGTGCCCCCGTGTCGGCTGGTACCGGCGGCCAAGTGGGCGAACCCGGCTTCCAACACGCCGTTCGCGGCTGCGCTGTTCACCTGCCGCGCCTACCCTCGCCACAGGGAATGGCCAGGTGGGTGGCCATGAAGGGCGGGGCCGTGGCTACGGTGGGCTCGTCAGATACGCGGGGGCAGGGTTACCGCACTCGCCGACCCATGCACGCCATGCTGCTGGCGCTCATTCTCATCGCGGCCGCCGTGCTGGTGTGGACGAACGTGCTCCATCAGACCGAGGATGGCTGTCAGAATGCCGGTCCGAGCTCCACCGTTGCGCTCGGCCCGAGCTGGCGCCTGCCGGCCAACGGCCTGGATGGCATCCCGCCCGCGCCACCTCAGCTCACGCGAGTGCAGGTACTCAACGCCAACGGCGTGCGTGGTGAGGCCACCATGGTCGACGGCACGCTCGCGCAGCTGGGTTTCGCCCCTACCACAAAGCCGGCGAACGACCCCCAGTACCCCGATTTCGACCTGCATTGCTACGGCGAGATCCGCTTCGGCGCCGCCGGGCTGGCCGCAGCCCGAACGTTGAGTTTGGTGGTGCCCTGCGCCGAACTCGTCCGCGACGGCCGCCCGGACGCAGGCGTCGATCTGGCGCTGGGCACCAGGTTCCTTTCGGTGAAACCCAACAATGCAGCTCGCAGCGCGCTGCTCGACCTGGCCGGGCTCGGTCGCCCGGCTCAGCATCCGCGCGGTGGTCTGGCCGCCCAGCCGGATCTGCCCTCGGGATCCGAGGCGATGACACAGCCTGCCGTGCCCGTGGTGAATCCCGACCTCATCCGGCAGGCCCGCCAGGCGAAGTGCTGATGCCCATAGCCAGTGCCGTGTGACCGTGCTGTCGAAAGACCGTCTCTCGCGGGACACCCGCACCCGGGGTCTTGCGGGACACCCGCACCTGGGGCTGTCAAACCGAGTCGGCGCCGCACTGCGCGGCCAGCTCCGCCAGCGCGTCAACGATGCCCGGTGCGGCCGCGAGCAGCAGATCCGATCCACGTTGCGGTAATCGAACGACTGCGCCGGCCTCCGCGGCGATCAGCGCACCAGCTGCCCAGTCCCAGCGGTGCAGGCCGTGCTCGGCGAAACCGTCCAGCCAGCCCGACGCCACCGAGCACAGATCTAACGCGGCCGATCCGGCCCGGCGCACGTCCCGGATCTTGGGCAGCATGCCGGCTACCATGATCGCCTGCCGAGCGCGCCGTTCTGGCCGGTAGGAGAACCCGGTGCCAATCAGCGACAGCTCCAGCTGGGTTGCGCCGCTGGCCCGCACCACGACTCCGTCGCAGTCAGCGCCACGGCCCCGTGCTGCACTCCACAGCCGGCCGGCGGCAGGCTGACCCACTGCCGCAGCCAGCGACTCCCCTTCCCGTTGCACCGCCACCGAGACGGCGTACCAGGGGAACCCGTAGAGGTAGTTCACCGTGCCGTCGATGGGGTCGACCACCCAGCACAGTCGCTCCGTCGATGAGCCGGCTCCGCCCTCCTCCTCGCCCAGCACGGGCTCGCCTGGCCGCCACTGCGCCAGCAGCCGTCGGGCCAGCCGTTCGGCCGCGGTGTCTGCGGCGGTGACCACGTCGGTGGCACTGCTCTTGGTGTGCACCTGCCCGGCGCCCTGCGCCCGCATCCGGACGATGAAATCACCCACCTGCTGGGCTACCGCCACGGCCGTGGCCCGCAACTGCTCGAGGTCCTGGACGTCACTGGCATACCCGCTCGGCATCGACCCATCCGACCACAGCCCGGTCGGCAAATCCCGGCTAGGGTCTGATCTCAACGGCCGTCTAGCGGACGGTCGGAGCGGACCAGAGAGGACAGGGATGGCCAGGACGCCCGGGTTCGGGGTGGACGTCGGCGGGTCCGGCATCAAGGGCTGCACGGTCGACCTGCGCACCGGGTCGTTGGACGACGAGCGCGTCCGCATCCTCACCCCGCAGCCCGCCACGCCGGTCGCGGTGGCGGAGGTGGTCGCCACCAACACCGGAGAGTTCGGCTGGCACGGTCCGATGGGCGTCACCCTGCCCAGCGTTCTCAAACGCGGCATCGCGTTGACTGCGGCACACCTGGACCCGTCGTGGAAGGGCCTGAACGCGAACAGCCTGCTCTCCGAGTACTGCCAGGTTCCGGTCGTCGTGCTCAACGACGCCGACGCGGCCGGGCTGGCCGAGATGCGTTTCGGCGCCGGCCGCGACTCCGACGGCGTGGTCCTGCTGCTCACCTTCGGGACCGGCATCGGCAGCGCGCTATTCGTCGACGGAGAGCTGGTGCCCAACACCGAGCTGGGCCACTTGCAGGTCGACGGCACCGAAGCCGAGCTCCGGGCCGCTGCCGCGGTCCGGGACGATGAAGCCCTGTCCTGGGCGGACTGGGCCGCCCGAGTGTCCCGTTACTTGCAAGCTCTCGAAAATCTGCTCTGGCCAGATTTGATCATCGCAGGCGGCGGCGTCAGCAAGAAGGCCGATAAGTGGTTGCCTCTTCTGGAGTGCCGGACTCCCGTGGTGCCGGCGGCATTGCGCAACGACGCCGGCATCGTCGGAGCCGCGGCGGCCGCCGCGGAAGGACGCGTGCGGTAGCCGCCGCGATACTGCGCCCCCATGCGCGATAGGCGTCGTTACAATGCAGAGTCGTACACTGGAACATGGCACCGTCCCCGAGCACCCTGGATCGCACCGCCGTGATTGTCGGCACTGGCTCCAGCGGCGGCCTCGCCGACGGGGACCCGATTTCCGTACCGCGCCCGAACACCGACTGTTCCGAAAGGCCGTCCGTGGCAGCCGCAGAACCCGCATCCCGTCGCGCCGCGAATTCCGGGACCGAAAAGAAGCCTTCCTCCCGCAATGGCGTAATCAGTGACGCTGACCTGAGCGCCGTTGCGTCCGGTCCCACCGCGAAAGATAGCGCCGCCGCGACGACTCGTACCCGTAGCGCCCGCAGCGGCGTTGCGAAAACCCGCGCGAAAGCCCCCGCCGGCACTGCCAAGGCGGGCGCGAAGACCCCTACCCCCGCTAAGCCCGCAGGGGAACCAGAGGATGAGCTCGGGATCGACCCCGCAATCGATCCGGAGCTCGACAGCCCTCCCGATATCGAAAGTGGCCCAGGCGCCGAGGATCTCGCCGACGTGGAGGTCGAAGTCGAGGTCGATGAGATCACCGTGGAGCCCGAGGAGGCGGAGGCGCCCAGCGGCCCCGGCTCGGAGGACTTCGTCTGGGACGAGGAGGAATCCGAGGCTCTGCGTCAAGCCCGTAAGGACGCCGAACTCACCGCCTCGGCTGATTCGGTACGCGCGTATCTCAAGCAGATCGGCAAGGTCGCGCTGCTCAACGCCGAAGAGGAGGTGGAACTCGCCAAGCGCATCGAAGCGGGGCTGTATGCCGCCGAGCGGGTGCGCAGAGCCGAAGATTCCACCGAAAAGCTGTCGCCCCAGATGCGCCGGGATCTGCGCTGGATCGTTCGCGATGGCGAGCGCGCCAAAAACCACCTGCTGGAGGCCAACCTTCGGCTCGTCGTCTCGCTGGCCAAGCGTTACACCGGCCGCGGCATGGCTTTTCTGGATCTGATCCAGGAAGGCAATCTGGGTTTGATCCGTGCGGTGGAGAAATTCGACTACACCAAGGGTTACAAGTTCTCCACCTACGCCACCTGGTGGATCCGCCAGGCCATCACCCGGGCAATGGCCGACCAAGCCCGCACCATCCGCATCCCGGTGCACATGGTCGAGGTGATCAACAAGCTGGGTCGTATCCAGCGCGAGCTGCTCCAGGACCTGGGCCGTGAGCCGACCCCCGAAGAGCTGGCCAAGGAAATGGACATCACTCCGGAAAAGGTGCTGGAAATCCAGCAGTACGCCCGGGAGCCCATCTCGCTGGATCAGACCATCGGTGATGAAGGTGATTCCCAGCTCGGCGACTTCATCGAAGACTCCGAGGCCGTGGTTGCGGTGGACGCGGTGTCGTTCACGCTGCTACAGGACCAGCTCCAGTCCGTGCTGGCCACGCTGTCTGAGCGGGAGGCCGGTGTGGTGAGGCTGCGGTTTGGCCTCACCGATGGCCAGCCGCGCACCCTCGATGAGATCGGCCAGGTCTACGGGGTCACCAGGGAACGCATCCGGCAGATCGAATCCAAGACCATGTCCAAGCTGCGCCACCCGTCCCGGTCCCAAGTCCTGCGCGATTACCTCGACTAGTCGGGGCTCTTCAAGGACTACCAACTCAAGGACTACCAACCCCGATCACCCGGTCTTCAACAACCACCAACCCAGGGCCTGCAAGGGCCTGCAAGCCGGATTCGAGTGCCTGCCGGGCCACCGGCAGGAACTCCGCCGGCCTGAGCCGACCGGCGCCCTCGGGTAGCGCGCCGAGCAGCGGGAGCCCGGTGACAGCAGGCAAATCGGCGAGGTTGCACCGTGCCGCCAGGTCGGGCTCAGCGGGCCACGCACCGATCACGATCCCGGCACAACTCAAGTCACGGGTACGCAGCGCCTCGGCGGTCAGTGCGGTGTGATTGAGCGTGCCCAGCCCAGCGGTGACCACCACGAGCACCGGAGCCGCCAAGGCGGCGGCAACATCGGCCAACGTGGCTCCACCACCGTCCAGCGGCACCAGCAGCCCCCCGGTACCTTCGAGCAGCACCAGATCGTGCACCTTTGCGAGTTCCTGGGTGGCCGCGACGGCGGTGGCCGGCGTCACCGGGGCACGGCCGGCGCGGCGGGCCGCCGTCGCGGGCGCCAACGGTTCCGGGTAGCGGGCCAGCTCCCGGCAGGTGATTGGGGTACCCACCAGGTACCGCACCTCATCCACGTCACCTGGCTGGTCCGCGGCGACGCCGGTCTGGGTGACCTTCACCACCGCCACCCGGCGCCCGGACGCCACCGCCAGCGCGGCGATGGCCGCGGTCACCACCGTCTTGCCGACCCCGGTTCCCGTGCCGGTCACTACCAGTACGGTCACCGCGCCGCGTCCACGGCAGGCATCGCACCGGCGGCCGGCTGCTCAGCGCCGGCTAACACCGCAGGAAGTACCTGCGCCACCCGGGCCAGATCCGGCCCCCCCAGCGCGGCATGAGCGGTCAGCCGCAGCCGGCAGGTCCCAGCAGCTACCGACGGTGGACGCAGGCAACCCACTCGCACGCCGTGGCGCAGGCATTCCGCAGCGGCCGTGACGGCGCGCTGCGGCTCGCCGAGAATGATCGAGACTACCGCGGACGCCGGCGGTGGCATGCCCGCCGCGGTGGCGAGGGCTGTAGCCGCGCCGAGTACCCGAGCGGGCAGCGCCGGCTCAGCCCGCAGCACCCGCAGCGCGGCCAACGCTGCCCCGGCCGCCGGCGGCGCCAGGCCGGTGTCGAAGATGAAGCTGCGCGCCGTGTTGACGAGGTGATCCACCACGACCCGCGAACCCAGGACAGCGCCACCCTGGCTGCCCAGCGACTTCGACAGCGACACGGTGACCACCACATCTGGCTCGCCGATCAGGCCCAGCCCGGCCAGCACCCCACGCCCGCCGGGACCGCATACCCCGAGCCCGTGCGCCTCATCGACCAGCAGCACCGCCCCATGCCGCCGGCAGACCGCATGCAGCTGCGCAAGCGGTGCAAGATCACCATTTACGCTGACCACCGAATCGGTGACGACCAACGCGCGCCGCTCGGTCCGGGCAGCAAGCGCGGCCTCCACAGCCGAGACGTCGGCATGCGGGGTGACCACGACCTGGGCCCGGGATAACCGGCAGGCGTCCACCAGCGAGGCGTGGCCGGCAGCGTCTGATACCACCAGCGCGCCGGGACCGGACAACGCGGTCACCGCGCCGAGGTTGGCGGTATAGCCAGAGGAGAAGACCAGCGCCGCCGCCGTCCCACAGAACGCAGCGAGCTGTTCTTCCAGCTCCGCATGCAGCTCAGTGGAGCCGGTGACGAGGCGTGATCCGGTGGAGCCGGCACCCCAGGCGCGGGTGGCCTGTACCGCGCCATCGATGACGCGGGGATCTCTTGACAGGCCCAGGTAGTCGTTGGACGCCAGATCGATCACCGACTCGAGCGCCGATCGCGGTTGCAGCATTCGCCGCAACCCCGCGATGCGGCGTACGGCAGCCGCATCGTTCAACCAGTCCAGCGCCCCGTTGGGGTCGGGAAGCATCGTCACGACCTGCGAGCCTACGACGCTCCGGCCCGCTCGGATCCGCCACGCATGTCATCGCCCTCGGTGGCCAGGTGGCCGCCGGGCACCGGCCTGAAACGCACGGCCTGGCGATCGAGCCGCAGCAGCCGGCCCGTGTTGCTATAGACAAACACGCCGGCCACCTGCACCCGGCCGGCCGCGACCGCATCGCGGATCGCCGAGTGCCTGCGGATCACCTCGACTTGACAAGCCACGTTGACCATCGCAAGCTGGTCGGCCTCGGTGCACCCGTCCTCAGCCGCGGCAACACCCACCGGATGGCCCGCCCGCAACGCGTGCAGGCTCGGCAGACCCCAGCGCAGCCAGCTGCCCAGTGACCCGTTGACCGTCCCGTCAAGTAGTCCGTGCATCGCGGCGCAGCCTGAATGACCGCACACCACGATCGACGGCACGGCGAGGTGGTTCACCGCATACTCCAGCGACGCGGCCACCGACGAGCCGGACTCCATGTCCGACGGTGGCACCAGGTGACCGATATTGCGCACCGTGAACACCTCACCAGAGGGCAGGCCGGTGATCGGCTGCGGGGCAACCGGGGAATCGGCGCAGGTGAAGAACAAGACCCGCGGGCCACCCTCGGTGGGCACCGCCGACGCCGACTGCCGGTGGTTGCCCGTCACACCGTTGCGTTGCGCAGACTGGAGCTCATCGACCACGACGGTGCCGCCCGCCGCCTCGTGCTGCTGCCGCCAGCCGGTGAGGTGGTCACGAGCGGCGTGATCGAGGTATTCGGCCCCCATCTCCAGCACAACGTGGCTGCCGCGCGGCACCTGCGCCAGCATCCGGGACAGCCGTGGGATGGACAGGAAACTCACCGTGCCCGCGACTACCACCCGCCAGGATCCCGAGGGGGCCCGCTGCACGTGCACTCCAGACCGGACGGCGCGGCGTAGCACCATCAGCAGCGACAGACCCAGTCCGATGAGCACGCCGGCCAGCAGATTCAGCAACACCACACCCGCCAGGGTGACCAGGTAGATTGTCAGTTCACCCTGCTGGTGTGCGCAGCGCAGGTCAGCGAGCTTGACCAGACGCACGCCGATCACCACCAGCAGGCCGGCGAGCACTGCCAGCGGGATCAGCTCGATCAACTCGACGAACAGCACCGCGAACGCCAGTACCCAGACACCATGCGCGACGGCCGAAGCCCTGGTCCGCGCGCCGGCGGCGACGTTGGCGGAACTCCGGACGATCACTCCAGTCACCGGCAGGCCACCGAGCATTCCGGACAGGGTGTTCGCAGCACCCTGTCCCACCAGCTCCCGGTCGAAGTTGGTCGCACCGCCGCCGCTGAGCTTGTCCACCGCCACCGCCGATAGCAAGCTCTCCACGCTGGCGATCACCGCCACGGTCAGCACGCCGGTGAGGACGCCACCCCAGCTGCCCCCAGGCACTTCCGGCAAACTCACCGAGTCGAGTACCGAACCGGGCAGCACTACCCGCTCCAAATCGACCGCGAGCATCGTGGCCAGCACCGTCGCGCCGACCACAGCCACCAACGGGGCCGGTATGTGCACCATCGGGCGGGGCAGCCGCGGCCAGATCACCACAACGGCGATCACCGTGAGCCCCAGCACCGCGGCCGGGTAATGCGTGTCCGCGATCTGGCCGGGCAGCTCAGCGATGTTCGTGATCGCGTCATCGCCGGGCGCACCACCGAGTAGCACGTGCAGCTGACCCAGGGTGATGGTGATCCCGATACCGGCGAGCATTGCATGCACCACCGACGGCGAGATCGCCAGGGCAGCCCGGGCCACCCGGCTGACTCCGAACATCATCTGGAGCAGGCCGGCGGCCGCGGTGATCGCGCACATGACGCCCCAGCCGTGCTTCGCGACGAGATCCGCCACTACCACGGTGAGCCCGGCTGCCGGACCGCTGACCTGCAACCGGCAGCCGCCGAGTAAGCCGGCCACGATCCCACCGACGGCGGCGGCGATCAGCCCGGCCATCACCGGCGCGCCGGACGCCACGGCGATACCCAGTGACAGCGGGATGGCGATCAGCACCAGCACCGCAGAAGCGGGTAGGTCGTGGCGGAGCACGGTGCGTACGCGGGACTGCTCAGCAGCCAGCGCAACAGCAGCGGCGGGCGGGCGCATGCAACAGCCTCCGGATAGCGGTGTGCGAGCCATGGATCCGCCAGCTGCGCCGGGGACAGCGCCACTGCGGCACGCCCGACGATTGCGGACTCCTCCGGGGCATCCGCCGGCCGTCCGACCATCGTCATTGACGGTGATAACCCGGTCGCTCCCCGTTAACGCCGATCATCGAGGATCAGGCTTGAAATCCCGGTAAGGCAAGGCTCACTAGTCGGCCTCACCCGGCGACCACCGCGGCCAGCACGCCGGAAGTGATCTGCGCAAGGTCCTCGTCATCGGTCACGAAGGGCGGCATGGTGTAGACGAGGTCGCGGAAGGGGCGTAACCACACGCCCTGGCTCACCGCGGCGGCGGTGGCAGCGGGGAGATCGACATCATGATCCAGCTGAACCACGCCGATAGCGCCCAGCACCCGGACGTCGGTAACCCCCGCCAGCTCGGCAGCCGGTGCCAGCCCGGCTCGCAGTCCCGCCTCCAGCCGCCGCACCTGCGCCCGCCAGTCCTGACCGAGCAGCAGATCAATGGATGCCGACGCCACCGCCGCCGCCAACGGGTTGGCCATGAACGTCGGCCCGTGGGCGAGTACGGGTACTTCGCCCCCACTGATGCCCTCGGCGACCCGGGAGGTGCACAGCGTGGCGGCCATTGTGAGGTAACCACCGGTGAGCGCCTTGCCCAGGCACATCACGTCGGGGCTGACGCCGGCGTGATCAGCGGCGAACAACGCTCCGGTGCGGCCGAACCCGGTGGCGATCTCGTCGAAGATCAGCAGTACGTCGTGCGCCAGCGTGATCTCTCGCAGCACGTGCAGGTAGTGCGGGTCGTGGAAGCGCATCCCGCCGGCACCCTGCACGACGGGCTCGACGATCACCGCGGCCAGCTCGTCCGCGTGGCCAGCCACGGCGTCGGTCAGCAGCTGCACATACCCCGGATCCAGCTCGACGGGCGGTGGTGACACGAACACCTGCTGTGCCAGCACTGCTGACCACAGCGAGTGCATCCCACCGTCGGGATCGCAGACGCTCATCGCGCCGAAGGTGTCACCGTGATAACCGCCCCGCCAGGTGAGCAGCCGGTGCTTGCCGGGGCGTCCCAGCGAGCGCCAGTACTGCAGGCACATCTTGATCGCGACCTCTACCGACACCGAGCCCGAGTCGGCGAAGAACACGTGCTGCAACGGCTCCGGAGTGATGTCGACGAGACGCCGGGCCAGCCGCACCGCGGGTTCGTGCGTCAGGCCGCCGAACATCACGTGGCTCATCCGGCTGAGCTGCTCGCACACCGCGGCGTCGAGTACCGGGTGGGCGTAGCCGTGAATGGCTGCCCACCACGACGAAATGCCGTCCAGCAACTGCACTCCGTCGGACAACCGCAGCCGGACCCCTGCCGCCGAGTGCACCAGGAGCGGATCGGTCCGCCCCGGCATCGGCCCGTAGGGATGCCATACATGTGCACGGTCGGCAGCGAGCAGATCCTGCAGGGCATCCACGACTGGTGAGCCTACGATCGTCTGTCGATCAACGTGGTCAGCATATACCCACAGTAACGATGATGACGCTATGTACACGGTGTAACACGGTGTGCCGCAGCCGCGATGACAAGCTGTACAGGGATCCTTCCGGGGATCCCGCGGCGTGGTCTCCCACAGTTGCGGGGGGATCACTCGCAAGGGGGCAACGGGGCGCGCTTGATCGCCGGGGACGGATGGGGGACGCACATTCTTTCCCGGCACCTGGGGAGGGGACAGCCCAATGGCGGCATGTTGGCGACCATGTATGTTCCGCGATCGAGTCGATCTCGTTCGCATCTCATGATTTCACGACATCGGGTACCGCGAAGTTTCGCGGCGAGCACCGTTGCCGCGGCTGACGAATACACCGATATCTCCCAACCTCTTAGAGATCAGCCCGCAGCGGTGGTCCGCTGTTCAGGTCAGAAACCGAGTCCAGCTGTTGATCCGATCCGGGTGCTGCTGGTCATCGAGATGAGCCTGCTTCGCGGAGCGCTTGCGGCGGTGCTGTCCAACGAAGAGGACATCGAAGTGGTCGCCGGAATCGCCGGGGGCGAGCGCGTGGTCGCCGCCGCGATCCGGCACCGCGCCGATGTCGTCGTTCTGGACGTCGACCAGGGTGGGTCGGAGGCGCTCACCGCGGCTCAGATGCTGCACGAGCGGTTGCCCGGATGCCGGGTCGTGGTGCTCGCCACCGCGCAACGACCGGGACTGGTCCGGCGGGCATTGGACGTGCCGGTGGCCGGAGCGGTGGACAAGGACGCGCAACCCCGGCGGCTGCTGGGCACCATCCGGCAGGTCGCCAAGGGTAAGCGGATGATTGACCCCGCACTTGCGGTTGCCGCGATCGGCGTGGCGGGTAGTCCGCTGACCCCCCGGGAGCTCACGGTCCTCGACCTCGCCTCAGGCGGGGCGTCGCCCAGTGAGATCGCTCAACGGCTGTTCTTGAGTCGCGGGACGGTCTGCAACTACCTTTCGCGGGTCATGACCAAGCTGGACGCGCGTACCCGAATCGATGCCATTCGCATCGCCGCCGAGGCGGGTTGGATCTAAGCAGGTGTGACAACGGGCCGGGGTGGCGACAGTCACCTCCGGCCCGTTCTCGCGCTGATCACTGCTGGGCATGGCCGAGGACCAGATCGCGGTACAGCGGTGCGGTCGCGATCAGCTCCCTATGCGTACCTGTGACCAGGTCGGCACCGTCCATCAGCACAATCCGCTGCGCCCGCAACGCGGAGCTGATCCGATGGGCGACGACGATGAGCGTGCCCCCGCGGCCGGCCAGTACCCGCTCCACCCGCTCTTCGGTGGCCGGGTCGAGATGGCAGGTAGCCTCGTCCAGAATCAGCACCGGTGCCGGAGTGAGATGAGCCCTGGCCACCGCGATGAGTTGCCGTTCGCCGGCTGAGAGCGTTCCGGGGTCGATCACAGCGTCATATCCGCCCAGGCGGCTCACCATGGCGCGCACGTCCAACTCTGCGACCACGGCATCCAGCTCGGCGCGGGTAGCGCTGGGATGCAGGTAGCGCAGGTTGTCACCAAGTGTTCCGGCGAAGACGTACGCCTCCTGAGGGATCAACACCCGATGACTGGCCAGTGCGCGCGGGTCGAAATCAGCCACCGGCACACCACCCAGGCGGATCTGGCCCTGGGCGGGAACGTGGGTGGCAGCGAGTAATCCGGCCAGGGTTGACTTGCCCGCGCCGCTGGGACCGATCATGGCCAGGTGCTGACCCTCGGGGATCACCAGCTCCAACGCCTTGACCACCGGCTCAGCATGCCGGCCGTAGCAGAATGTGACGCCGTCCACGACGAAGTCATGCCCATGGGGAGTCTGCTGCCGGGCCGGTCGCGCAGGCACCGGGCGCTCCCCCGCCTCAAGCAGCCGATCCAGCGTGACCACCAGCCGAACGCCTCCCGCTCCTAGGCCGTCGACCAGCGCTTTCAACGCCGGCAGCAGGCCCTGGGTCAGGTAGATCAGCCCACCGGCGATGGCTCCCAGCGTCAAGCCGTTTGTCATCAACCAGTGCGCCCCGAAGAGCAGCCCCAGGGCGGGAAGCCAACCACCGATGGCCACTGAGAGGGTGCGGATCGCCGTCATCCGTGCCACGGTCCGCTCCGCTGCCGCGTGCGCGTCGACATCCCGCTGCACCCGCGCGCAAGCCTGATCCTCGCCACCACAAGCGACCACGTCACGCAGGCTGTTCGCGATAGTGCTGGCCGACTCGGCGACCCCTTCGTCGGTGAGTACATGCTCGCGCTGGCGGCTCATCATGGCGCGTAAAGAGACCAGGAAAAATCCCAGGCCGGCGAGCAGCGGTGGCAGCACCAGCAACGCGACGACCCCCGTCAACGCGGCTATCCCGATCACCGCGCTGATCGCGCTGACCACGAAGCTCCTGGTCAGCAGAAGCAAACCGGCGAAGTTGTCGCGCACTACCTCGACTTGATGGGTCAGCCGCGCAAGCGCACCCGAGTCTGGCCGACCGCCCAGCACGGCGGATCGCTGTAGCGCCCCTCCGATGACGCCGTCCACCAGATCGTCGCGGAACGGCTCGACGATTTCGGCGAGGATCCGGTACACCTGCCTGGTCGAACATGCTCCCGCGAGCGCTGCGACACCCAGCACACCGAGCCACGCCAACCCGATTTCGGGCCGGCCCGCAATGAACCCGGCATCCAGCGCCTGGGCCACGCCGTAGCCGGACAGCAACAGCGGCGTTACTTCGAGCACCGACCATGCGGCCAAACGCAGTAGCGCCTGCGGATGTCGACGTAGCGTGTTAAGCAGCAACCGGGGCACGGTTTGCTCCGTGCTCAAGATGGGTGTCATACCGGTACTTCCCGGGTTTCGGCAGGGCATGGTTCCGTCGGGCATGGTTCAGTCGCCGAGGCATCGCTGCCGAACAGCGCACGGTAGTTCGGATCGCGCCATAGCCCGCGGTGCGGGCGAAGACTGCGCACCGCGCCCCGATCCAGCCAGGCGACCAGATCCGTCCGGGCAGCGGTCGTTGCTCGGTGCGCGATGATCAGTCTCGTCTGACCGCGATTGGCAGTAGCCAGCACGGCGCCGACCTGCCGTTCGGTCACGGTATCCAGGCTGGACGTCGCGTCATCGAGGACGAGCACCCGGTAGGGGTGGGCGAAGGCCCGGGCCAGGCCAAGTCGCTGCAGCTCACCGCCAGAAAGCGGCGCCGCCGACAGTTCGGTCGAGTAACCCTGCGGCAACCTCTCGATGAAGGTGTCAGCACGTGCCATGGCGGCGGCGCGCCGGATCGTCGCCTCGGTGCCACCCCGTGACCCGAAGTCGATCGCTTCTTCAATGGTGTCACCAACCAGGGCCGGCCGCTCGAAGGCGAAGCCCACCGCGCTGCGTAGCTGCTCGCGGGACAGCTCAGCCAGCGCTACCCCATCGAGCAGCACCTGGCCCCGCTCCGGATCGACCAGCCGACCGGCCGCCGCGGCGAGCAGCGACTTGCCCGCTCCGGACCGGCCGACTACAGCCACCGTGGCACCGGCCGGGACCACCAGGTCAAGGCCGTCGATCACCGGCTCGCCGGCGGCAGACAGCCGAACGCCGCGAAACTCGAGGCGACCGCCGCCGCCCGACGACGCCGGCAGGCGGCGCGCGCCATACCGCATCACCGGCTCGCTGAGCACCTCGGCTGCGCGCCGGCCACCGGCACGGGCTCGGGAGAGCTTGTTCAGAAAACCCATCGCGGAGCCGAGTCCGGCGGCCATCGCCGCGTAGCGGCTCGCGGCATACAGCTCGCCCACGCTGAGCCGGCCCGCGACCACACCGAGTCCGGCGACGCCGACGACGACCAGCTGCAACAAGGGCCCGATCAGCGCGGACTGGCCAGCAACTCGTACTTGGTTGCGCCACATCTGCACGCCGTGTGCGCGCAGGGCCGGTAGCGGCTGCAAGATCCGCTGTCGCTCGCGCTCCATGCTGCCGGCGGCGGCGATGGTGCGCGACCCAGACAACGCATCGAGCAGACGTGCCGCGATCAGCCCTTGACTGTGCAGGTAGCCCCTGATGGTCTCGGTGTTGTGCCGGACGAACACTCGCAGCAGAGCGGCCATCGCCACCAGCCCGGCCAGCGCGGCCAGCCCCACCCATGGGTCGATCAGCATCAAGGCCACGATGCCGCCAACCGGCGGAATGAGCCCGGCGCCGATCATCACGGCGGTCATCCCGACCTGGCCGGCCTCGCTGGCGTTTCGGGCTACCCGGGTTACCAGGTCACCGGGTTCGAAGCGGCGGGTGGCGGCCGGGCCGATTGCGACGAGATGCTGGACCAGCGTCATGCGCAGCCACGCTGTGCACCGGGCGTTGCTCGTCCCGATGGCGATGTCACCGACCACCCTCGTGGCAACCATGGTGGAGATCAGACCCGCGCATGCCAGCAGACCCGAGGTGAGGTGGCGACCACCAGGCAGCGCATCGAGGACGTGACCGAGCGCGGTAGGCAGCAGCAGTTCCGCGCCCGCGCCGAGCAGCGTGGCCAGCGCCAGCAACCAGATCCACCACCCGCCCCGCCGACCCGTCGAGAACAGCAAGCGGTCCGCTTGCTTGGCCATCGGATCCTGCGGCGATGTTGGTGCCTTGGCCGGATCGGTGTTCACTCGGCCTCCGCATCATCGTCATGACCTGGTGACTCACGCGGTACTGAAGATCGTTAGGGGGATACCGAAATCATTGGGTGGTCCGGGGCAACGCCGGCTGCCCCGGACCACCCGGCGATGCGGCTCAGCCGCAGAGCAGCAGGCTGAGCCCGCTGCCGCAGTCGCGGCCGCGGCTGCGGCCGTGGCCACCGTCGAAGTCGTGTCCGCAGTACTCGGCGGACACCTCCAGGGCCTGCAGGTCGAGAAGCGCCATTCTGTTCACCTCCCTCCGAAGCTAGAGCTGGATACCAACCCGTTCCT